>NZ_JBDPGY010000016.1:0-95578 GCF_039841815.1 Ruminococcus sp. 1001136sp1
GATTTAGTCGCAGTTAGCAGTTAGTTCGCTGGAGCGTTGCGCCGGCGAGTGAGCAATCACCATTGTCCGAATGCGTCTGCCTTGAACAACTTTCAACACATTAAATAGCAATGATGTCTAGTGATTAGCAGACTGAAATGCGGATATTTCCTGTAAAAATCGTTGGCCGTATTTCTTAAGTTTGTTCTGTCCTACACCGGATACATTGAGCATTTCATCCTCATTCTGAGGAAGTTTACTACACATATCGATAAGGGTTCTGTCGGTAAAGACGATGTAGGGAGGGACAGATTCTTCCTTGGCAATCTGGAGACGGAGCTGACGTAAGGCTTCAAAAAGGGCAGAATTGTGGCTGGAGTTTGTGGCAGTGGAATCAGCGGATGAGCTTTCTGCGGAAGCGGAAAAACTGTCCTTTTTGAATGAAGTTTTGTGTTTCTTTGTGGTTGATATTTTCTCTTTTTCTTTAAATTTCTTTATTATGATCTTTGTATTTTTATTTTGTAAATCTTCAATATTTCCTGCTTTTAAAACACTGTATTCTCCTTCTGTCTGGATGATATATCCCATACGGATCATCTGGCTTATAAGGAGCCGGAGGTCGGCTTCAGTGCGGTTTTCTAACTGACCATAGCAGTTGTAGGAGGTGGCGCCAATGTCCTTCAGACGGGCTTTTTTGGAGCCCAGGAGGATGCCGATTACAAGAGCCTGGCCATAGCGGCCGCGCATTTCGGTGATGCAGCCGACTACCCATTTGGCATCCAGGGTCATATCCAGTTCTTCAAATTCCTGGTGGCAGTTGCCGCAATTATCACAAGGCTGATGTGTGGTTTCTCCGAAGTATTTCAGGATGTAATTGCGCAGGCAGGAGTTGGTCATACAGTAGCCTTCCATAAGCTGGAGACGGCGGGAATCCTGATGTTTTACCTGTTCAATTTCCTGAAAATCCATACCTTCGAAGTCTTTGCTTCCAAGAAGGAGTTTGCTGATCATCACATCCTGAGTGGAAAAGAGAAGGATACATTTTGCAGGTTCACCATCACGTCCTGCGCGGCCAGCTTCCTGGTAATAGTTTTCCATGCTCTGAGGCATGTTGTAGTGGATGACGAAACGCACATTGGATTTGTCGATTCCCATGCCAAAAGCATTGGTGGCAATCACAACCTGAGCGCGGTCATAGATGAAATCATCCTGACTTTTTTTGCGGATATCGTTGCTCATTCCAGCGTGGTAACGGGTTACAGAGACGCCTTGTTTCAATAATTTCTCATACAAAGTATCCACGTTTTTTCTGGTGGCACAGTAGATGATTCCGCTTTCGTTTGGGTGGGTTTCTATGTAATTTTGGATAAAGATGTCCTTCTGCTTTCCAGTGAGATGTTCCACTTGATAATAGAGATTTTCTCTGTCAAAACCAGTGACAACAACGTTGGGATTCTTCAGTTTCAGGATCCTTGCAATGTCATTTTTTACCACTTCTGTTGCGGTGGCAGTGAAGGCACTGATGATCGGATTGCCAGGCAGCTGTTCCACAAAATCTATGATTTTTAAGTAACTTGGACGGAAATCCTGTCCCCATTGGGAGATACAGTGGGCCTCGTCTACAGTTACCATGGAGATAGGAGTATGTAGCGCGAAGCTTAGAAATGAAGCTGTTTCCAGTCGTTCTGGTGCTACGTAAATAATCTTATAGACACCTCGCGCAGCGAAAGAAAGAGCCTTATTAATCTGTCCCTCAGTCAGTGAGGAATTAATATAAGCCGCGTGAATTCCTGCTTCATTCAGAGATTTCACCTGATCCTGCATAAGTGAGATCAGCGGTGAAACCACCAATGTAATTCCTGGCAAAAGCAGCGCTGGAACTTGATAACAAAGGGATTTTCCGGCCCCTGTCGGCATAATTGCCAGAGCATCTCTTCCACTTAAAATGGTATCTATAATTTCTCCTTGTCCTTCCCGGAAGGAATCATATCCGAAGTAAGTTTTTAAAATTTGTAAGGGAGATACTGGTGGAGTACCAGAATTTATTTCTTGTATATTCGAATTGTTTGTTGTCAATTTATTGACCTCCTGCGATGAAAATAGGTAACTGTTTAGTAGTTGCAAAGTTGCACACTTCGAGGGTGCTTTTAGTTTTTTATCATATTTAATGCTGCGTGCATTGAGGTGCTTTTATTTTTTTATCATTTTTAATGCTGCCTGCGCCGTCTTGCCTGTAAGTTCTGTAATACTGGAAAGCACTGGCACATCTCCATATTTTCGGTTTTCATAAAACGCATAATAACATCCATATAGAATGTAAGTGAGCATAATATTAATGTCCTTGTCATCCCGATATTGAGGGTAAGCTCCAAACACCAGCTCCTTTAAAGCTGCTTCAATTTTCTGCACCAGGCACTTACTCCTGCTTCCTGAAAACAAAATTCCAATCAGCGAATCCTTTGCCAGAAACCCCATAAACAGTTCTCTGGAAAAAAAAGCAGTATCGTCCAGTACTCTCTCCGGATGAGTGAGATTCTCCATAATTGATACCACAACTTCCGTTTCCAATGTATCCGAGAGATGATAAATATCCTGATAATGTGCATAAAATGTAGACTTATTAATCTGCGCTTTCTCACACAACTCCTTAATCGTAATCCTCTCCAGCTCCTTATGAGAACGCAACTCTATAAAAGCATTTATAATACTCTGTCTGGTTTTTTCAATTCTAATATCCATATAGCGTTATCCTTTATTTTAATTTGCTATTTAGTTGATTAAAAGTTCTTCAATGCGGACGCATTTGGACAATGTGTATTACTCACTCGCCGGCGCAACGCTCCAGCGAACTAATCGCTAACTGCGACTAATGCGTTCGGGAGAGCCCTCACGCATAAGTCTACGTAAGCGCTGGATTTCGCTTACGCTAAGAACGCGCCTGAAATGGCTCGCTGAAGTAATACACATTGCCCAAATGCTGTGTGTCGGCTGGAACTGAGGTTATTTAGGAACTTTTAACGAGGGGAGGGGGAGTGATTGTTTTCCCGAAACTTTCTTGCCAATGATAGATTAGGTAAAACCAATAAAGCTGCGAAGTATCAACCATCTAAATGGGGTATCGAAGACACATAAAATAATATGTCAAGTTCTTTGTTTGCAAAACAGCCCTAAGAATGTGCAAATACTTCATAGAAATTATAAAAGCCGCTAATTTTCGGCAAGATTCCCATAAACTTTCGTTTCCGATACAGTATAGGGAAACCAATCACTCACCCACCCCACCTGTTGAAAGTTCCTATGTACAAATAAGTCCAGCCAGTACACAGCATTCGGGCAATGGTGATTGCTCCAGCGAGCCATTTCAGGCGCGGTTTTAGCGTAGGCGAAATCCACTGCTTACGGAGACTTAATCGTGAAGGCTTTCCTGAACGATTTAGTCGCAGTTAGCAGTTAGTTCGCTGGAGCGTTGCGCCGGCGAGTGAGCAATCACCATTGTCCGAGTGCGTCCGCCTTGAACAACTTTCAACACACTAAATAGGTTATAAAAAAATCCGACACATTTCAAAAAACGTTGGAAATCCAACTAATGTCGTTTTTCGTCGGTAGCAATTTTTCATTTACACAATTATACTTATTATACAGAGAAAAACAACTACTGTCTAATATCTTTTTATAATGAATGGGAGAGCAAAAACATGGATTTTTACAACTTTTATACAGGAAAAGAATTTGAAGCATATCAGTACCTTGGTGCTCACGTATGGGATGGCGGAACCACCTTCCGTACATTTGCCTCGGCAGCGCAGCGAGTATCTGTAATTGGTGAGTTCAACGGCTGGACAGAGACTCCTATGAACCGCGTTCATGATGGCAATTTCTGGGAATGCACCATGAATAATGTAGGCTCTGACCTGATGTATAAATACAGAATTTACCGTCAGGACGGCTCCTTCGTGGACCACGCAGACCCCTATGCTTTTTATAGCGAGATGCGTCCAGGCACTGCTTCAAAGACCTATGCTCTTGGCGGTTATGAATTTGGCGACAGCAAATGGCTGAAAAACCGCAAAGCAAGCTACGACAAACCAGTAAACATTTATGAAATGCATTTTGGCTCCTGGAAAAAACGAGGCGAAGGACAGGAAGACTGGTACACCTATGAGGAACTGGCACCGATCCTTATCACCTATTTGAAGGAACACGGCTATAATTATGTGGAGATCATGCCTCTCTGTGAGTACCCATGCGACGAATCCTGGGGATATCAGGATACAGGATATTTCAGTCCAACCTCCCGCTATGGTAAGCCGGAAGAACTGAAAGCATTTGTAGACCAGTGCCACCAGGCTGGAATTGGGGTCATTCTGGACTTTGTTCCAGTGCATTTTGCAGTGAATGATTATGCGTTGGCAGAATATGACGGAACAGCCCTTTATGAATATCCAAACATGGCAGTTGGCCGCAACGAATGGGGAAGCTGCAATTTTATGCATTCCAGAGGAGAAGTTTGCAGTTTTCTGCAGTCCTCAGCCTATTACTGGATGAATGAATTCCATTTCGATGGCCTTCGCATGGACGCAGTAGGAAATCTGATTTACTGGCAGGGGGACGCAAGCCGTGGAGAAAACCTGGCAGCTCTGAAATTTATCCGTACCATGAATCAGGGCTTAAAGGAAAGAATCCCTGACTGCCTCCTTTTTGCCGAGGATTCCACTCCATATCAGGGTGTGACAAAGCCGGTATGGGAGGGCGGACTTGGATTTGATTATAAATGGGATCTTGGATGGATGCATGATACCCTGTCTTATTTTCAGGCAGATGCAAAAGAAAGACAGGAAAAATATCACAAGCTGACATTCTCTATGATGTATTTTTACAATGAGCGCTATATCCTGCCATTGTCCCATGACGAGGTTGTTCACGGAAAGGCAACCATCGCCCAGAAGATGAACGGTGGTTATGACGGGAAATTTCCACAGGCAAGAGCTTTCTATATGTATATGTATGCGCACCCGGGTGCAAAGCTGAATTTCATGGGAAATGAGCTGGCACAGCTGAAGGAATGGTGCGAAAAGGATGAGTTGGACTGGATTCTGCTGAAATTCCCTGTTCATGAAGCATTTCATAAATTCATGGCAGATCTGAACCAATGCTATCTGAAGAACAGTGCTTTTTCCCAGAGAGATTTCAGCCAGGACGGTTTCTCATGGGTGGATTGCCATCAGGAGCAGAAGTGCATGTATCTGTTTGAAAGAATCAGTGGGGATCAGAAAATTTTGGCTGTGTTTAATTTCTCCGACGAAATCCAGGAATACACTTTGGAAAAAGATTATGCCGGATATGAGCTTCTCCTTGCAAGTGATATGGTGAAATATGGCGGTAAAAAGCGCTACACGAAAAAAGAAAAGGTAATTACAGGCGGAAAAGCAGTATTTAAAATGGGACCATTTTCTGCCAGATATTATCTGGTGAAATAAGGAAAAGTATATAAATAAAAAAGACCTGTATCCGGATAAAATTCTACAATGATGGAACCTTGTCATTGGTTTTATCTGGAGTACAGGTCTTTATGATTGCTGCGTACAGCAGTCAATGAGCTTCTGTAATTGTAGGAAAATGCAATGCAAAAACGCAATGCGTATAATTTATTTACCAGGAGAGAGATGCTCCTTGATAGCGGTAAAACTCTCTGGACTGATGACATGCTCGATACGGCATGCATCGGAGGTTGCAGTTTCCGGATCAACACCCAGACTGATCAGCCAGGAGGATAAAAATTCATGTCGCTCATAAATCATATCTGCAATCTTCTGTCCGGATTCGGTAAGATAAATATATCCTTCTGGAGTGACAGTGATATGGTTCTTTTCACGAAGGTTCTTCATAGCAACACTGACACTTGATTTCTTAAATCCAAGCTCATCAGCAATATCAACGGAACGCACAACAGGTTTCTTTTTGCTGAGAATAAGAATGGTTTCCAGATAGTTCTCAGCGGATTCATTAGATTTCACGATAGATCACCTCAATTTTTTGCGTGTGTAGCAGTACACGTATAATACCTATAGAATACCATAGTTTACCGATTAGGGCAATTATTTTTTGCAGAAGAAAAAGCGTAGTTCAGATCTGTTTATTGTTTATGAAGAGAACAGATATGATTTTTACAATATATAGCAAATATCAAAATTTGAGAAAATAAGAATGAAATTATGGAAGAAATAAATGCTATATCTAAAATGCAACAAATAAAAATCTTAAAATTTGAGATGAAATGGTTGCATTATATAAAGAGAGAAGTATAATATTAGGTACATAGAATAAAATATTAAAAGGTAAAAAGAGAGCCAAGGAGTTGAGAGCAATGACGAAGTTTATAAGCAACGTGAATAAATATTTATCAGAAATGAAGATTAAGCAATCTTATCTAAGCATGGTTACAGGTATAGATAAGAATAAAATGTCGCGTTTATTGACTGGTTCACAAGAAGAAAGCGGTACAGATATGGAGAAGATTGCACGTGGACTTGGGAAAAGTATTGGATTTTTTTTGAAAGAATCTATGAGCATTTCACAGGTCGGAAGTTCTTCAATGAATAAAATTGCATTTTATGCTGGAGAACCTTCCAAGAAACAAGAGCAGATCGCCAAGCAGTTAGTGGAATTAATGGAAAATATTGATGAAGTAATCAGTGCAAACAGTCGTTTTGAAAATATAGCGAGGAGTTAAGTGATGAATATAGAGCGTTTACGAAAAATCATTGCATATAGTGATAAAAATCATGACGAAATCTACTCTATGATAAAAAGATTCTGTTCATTTGCCGGGATTGAATATGATAGTGATCTTCTTAATGTTCTGCAAATTGTGCGGTCCTCTTTTCAGAAAAAAGGATTTCTGGTTTTGGAAATACCTTTTGCCGATGATGAAATAGGCGCTTTGTGTTATAAAGGTGATGGATTAGGGTATGTTGTAATTAACACTTCTTTACCTAAGGTGAATACGAATTTTGCTATATCACATGAAATTTATCATGTTTTCTGGGGCGAAAATGAATTTGTTTCAAAGGTAGAATTTTCAGACGATCATTATTATGAACATGAGGAAGAATATGCTGCAAATCTTTTTGCTGGGATGTTGTTAATGCCAGAGATAAGTTTTAGAAGAATGTATTTGAAATTTAAAGAAGAATCTGACAGTAATGAAGTAGATACAATTATCCGATTAATGGCATATTATGAAGTTCCATTTATGGCAGTTTTGATTAGATGCCTTGAATTGAGATTGATAGCTGGAAATGCAGTTACAGAAGGATTACTTAATCATGATCGTACCCAGATTAAACAAAAATTAGCTGATCTTTGGTTGGACGAGGCCATAATGGAACCATCAAAAAAAGATGATTATCTGCACGTAGAAGCTATAGTTAAGAAGTTTGGAAAAAAATATGTCGAGGATGGATATATAAATGAGCGTACATTAGATAAAGTTCTTCATAATATGCGTGAACTATACCAGAAAATAAGGAGGGAGTAAGATATGCCAACTACATATACGGAAACTCCCGATAATTTTAATGAGATAGGTACTTTTGTTGAAAAAGAGATTAATGGCATAAAGAAAATTTTCTATCTGGCTCAAAGAGTTATTTTTTATGATGCATGCTCGTTTCAAAAGCATTCTCATTTGCCGGATAAAGAGATAAAAGTATTGATGAATTATTATAAAATACATGGAACAGTGGTATTTATCACGAAATGTATTTTGATGGAGCTTGCATCAGACAGGCATAGTTTAGCAGAAGAATATATTGCATTCATAAAAAAAATGGCTGAGGCAGAAATTAAGGTTGTGATATTTAATGAAGAATATACATATGACATTCTTTCAGAATGCTTTTCTACAAATGAAAGAATAAATGAGTATTTATCCTGGGCTGTGAGAATGGTAAAATCTCCGGTTAGTACAATAACAGAAACGTTGAAAAATGATGAGAAACTTACAGCAGAAGTGCTTGAAGGGAAAAATTTAAGACAGTCTGATATATATCGTAGATTTTTTGCCACAGTGAGAGAAAACAAAGAACATGCGGATAATTTAGGGGAAGAACTTATTGCGATATGCGTACATATACTGTCACATCTTCCTGGAATCGTAGATGGGAAAATATGTGTACTGACAGATGATAAAGGTGCAGCATCAAAAATTGATTCCGCAGTAAAAAGAACAAACGTACAGAACAGAGGGGCAAAGATTATATTGTTTAGTACTCCTAAAGTGGTTCAGCATATGTTTCAGGAGCAAATAGAAATATCTGAAAATGAGATGGTAAATATTATATCTCAAGGAACCTCTGGAAATATAGTTGTTATGGGAACAACGGCGTATGATTTTGATATTAATGTGAGCATATCCATGCCAAGTGAAGCGTTAGTAGGGAAAATAATGGAGCCAAATGGGATTAATATTATTTTTTGAGAAAAGCTCTGGGAAATGTAATTGGTAGGCTGTGGATCCAGAATAGGATAATGCCCGTTTGAAAAAAAGGCATAAACAGTCATATTTTCCAATGACAAATCATTTTCCGGGTAGTATATTAAAACTAATGATCGTTTTCAGGGAGGTTTTTATTATGTACATTGCTTCAAAGGAACGTTACACCACAATGGAATACAACCGTTGCGGTGACAGCGGACTTATGCTGCCGAAGGTGTCGCTTGGACTGTGGCATAATTTTGGAGATACGTCTAAATTTGAGAATATGAGACAGCTGTGTTTTACTGCGTTTGACAACGGAATCACACAGTTCGATCTGGCAAATAATTATGGACCGGAGCCGGGGAGTGCAGAGATTAATTTCGGCAGGATTCTGAAAGAAGATCTGGGAAAATACAGGGACGAGCTGATCATTACTACCAAGGCAGGATATGAAATGTGGGATGGTCCTTATGGAAACTGGGGCAGCCGCAAGTATCTTCTGGCAAGTCTTGACCAGAGCCTGAAGCGTATGGGACTGGAATATGTGGATATTTTTTACCATCATAGAATGGATCCGGAGACCCCTCTGGAAGAGACCATGGGAGCGCTGGCCAGTGCAGTGCAGAGCGGAAAAGCCCTGTATGTGGGACTTTCTAATTACGATGGAAAAACACTTTCACAGGCGGCGTCGATTTTGCAGGAAATGTATTGTCCTTTTGTGATTAATCAGAACCGTTATTCTATTTTTGACAGAACTGTGGAGAAAAATGGACTAAAAAAGACCACTGGAATTCTGAAAAAAGGTCTGATCACCTTCAGTCCTCTTGCGCAGGGACAGCTTACAGATCGCTACCTTAATGGTATTCCGGAAGACAGTCGTATCCGTACAGATGGCAGATTTTTGAAGGAAAGCAATCTGACGCCAGAGCGTTTGCAGCAGATCCGGGAGCTGAATGATATGGCTGCAGAGCGTGGCGAGAAGCTTTCGGAGATGGCTCTTGGCTGGTTGCTTGCACAGCAGGAGGTGACCAGTGTACTCATTGGAGCATCACGACCACAGCAGATTCTTGATAACATAAAAGCAATCCACTGTGCACCATTTACGGAGGAAGAGCTTGTGAGAATTGATGAAATTGCGGCTGAAAATACAGCTAGTATGATCATGAAATCCCAGATTTATCCAGGAGCCTGACAGCTATGAACAGTATTAAAAAGAAGCAAATAGGGCTTTTTACGAGACGAAGAAAAACATTATATTTTGCATAAGGAGAGTGACAGAAAATGATAATTCGAAAGGGAACGCAGGCTGACCTTGCGTCAGTGGAACAGCTTTACAATGACATTCATACGGCAGAAGAAACAGGTCAGCAGACCATTGGTTGGATCCGTGGCGTGTATCCTACAAGAGCTACGGCACAGGCTGCATTAGATGCCAAGGACTTGTTTGTTCTGGAGGATGCAGGTAAGCTCCTGGGAGCGGCCAGAATCAATAAAGCGCAGGTGGATTCTTATGCAGAAGGCGATTGGGAATTCGCAGCCAGGGATGAGGAGGTTTGCGTCTTCACACTCTGGTAGTTTCCCCCTCCGCTTCTGGAAAAGGCTATGGAAAGAAGTTGGTAAAGTTCTATGAGGATTACGTTTTAAGCCACGGCTGTCCGGAACTTCGGATGGATACTAATGCAAGAAATGTCGTTACAAGAGGGCTGTATAAGAAGCTTGGATATAAGGAAATCGGGATTGTGCCTACAGAATTTAACGGGATACCGGATGTGCAGCTGGTATTGTTGGAGAAGCACTTGTAATAGTTGAAATTCCCTTTTATGAAAAAAGAAAAGAGAGCAGGCGAGTTTGTAGAGATACAGATTTGTCTGCTTTTTTATATAGAGTTCCATCCCCCCGGGGGGCTTGCGGAAGAAAACTGGTTTTGATAAAATTTTAACATTAGAGTTTAATGCGGAGGAATTACAAGTGGATAAATTACTGGATGAAATAGAGAGTTACTGGAGTACCCGGACGGAGGGGTATTCTGAGGTGAATGAAAAAGAGTTGAATGGGATGCAGAAAAAGGCATGGCTGGAGACTCTGGAACGCGGATTTTTGGGAAAAAGGTCTGGGAAAAATGAGGATTCAGAAAACAATTCTGTGGAAAAAGAAGTTTTCGAAGAAGAATTTTCCGAAAAACAACATACAGACAAATATAAGGACCACCTGAGAATTCTGGATATCGGCACAGGTCCAGGCTTTTTCCCTATGATTCTTGCGGAAGCAGGATATCATGTAACAGCCATAGATTACACTCCGGGAATGCTGGAAAAGGCTGCAGAAAATGCAGCGAAATTTATCGGAGAAAAGAGCCGGAATATTGAATTTAAAAGAATGGATGCCCAGGCATTGGAGTTTGAAGATGAGAGCTTTGACGTGATCATTTCCAGAAACCTGACCTGGAATCTGCCTCATCCGGAAATGGCTTATAAAGAGTGGCTTCGGGTGCTGAAAAAAGGTGGAAAGCTTTTGAATTTCGATGCCAACTGGTATGGATATCTCTATGATGATAAGAAGCGTGAGGCTTACGAGAACGACCGTAAAAATGTGGAAAAAGGAAGCCTGGATGACCATTATCTGTGCACAGATATTGACCGAATGGAGAAAATTGCGCTGCAGGTTCCGTTGTCGGAGACCAAGCGTCCGGGATGGGATGTGAAGGTACTGGAAGCGCTTGGAGCAGCGCAGATTCAGGTGAATGAGGACATCTGGCAGCAGGTATGGAGCGAGGAAGAGAAGCTGAATTATGGATCTACACCCATGTTTATGGTGGAGGCTGTAAAATAGAAAAAGATATTATCAGTGATATACAGAAATTTGTACGAATTTAAAGATAAGTAAAGCGGTGTTGGTTGTAAGAATGAAGTATTAGAGTATTTGAAGAATAGGATAAGTTTTTATTGGATCGTAAGGAAAATTATTTGTAAAGATATTATTGGAAAAGGTAGAAAATAATGAGTGAAATAATAAATATAGGCGGCTTAAGTGCCGCACCAGGGCAGCGTATCCATGGTTTTGTTTCCATTGGTAATGGAGAATTTTCTCTTCCTACAACAATTGTCAGAGGCGAAAAACCAGGTAAAACAGCTCTCATTACAGCTGGTATCCACGCTGGCGAATATGTGGGAATACAGAGTGCAGTAGAGCTTGGAAGAGACCTGAAAATTGAGAAAATGACAGGAACAGTGATTATTGTAAAGGTAGTGGCAAAGGAAGAATTTGAAAACCGCCACGGTTCTCTTTGCAGGGCGACAGGTGAGAATCTGAACCGCCTTTTTCCAGGAAAAAAAGAAGGTACTGAATACGAAAAACTGGCTTATGCAGTAGTTGAAGAGCTGCAGAAGGTGGCAGATTTTTATATTGATCTTCACAGTGGTGATGACTATGAGAAGCTGACTCCCTATGTATATTATGCAGGCAAAGCAGCCCCGGAAGTGATGAAAATTTCCCGTCAGATGGCAGAGCAGGTGGATGTTCCTTACATGGTAAAATCTGAGGTATCATCGGGAGGAAGCTATAATTATGCAGCATCCTGCGGCATCCCTTCCGTGCTTCTGGAGCGGGGCGGAATGGGAGCCTGGGAGACTGAGGAAGTGCGTTCTATGAAACGTGATGTACGCAGTATTTTACGGTTCCTTGGTATTTATGACGGACATAGAAGTATGCGGAAATATTATCCGTTAAATGTAACGGATGTGCAGTATCAATCCGCCTCTTATACGGGACTCTGGTATCCCCAGAAGAAGGCAGGAGACCTGTTTACAGAAGGGGAAATCCTTGGATATGTAAAGGATTATGAGGACAATATTCTGGAAACCTGTACCTCCTATGGTGACGGAGTGATCCTGTATCAGACTGGTTCCCTGCAGGTGATTAAGGATGGTCCGATGGTAGCTTATGGCCGGATCAGTTATGAGGAAGACGACCGAAAAGAGAAGATTGCGGCCTACTGGACCAAGCGAAGCGACAGCTTTCTGGAGCAGAGAAGGGCAGAGTTACATAGTCCGCTGGCAAAGAGATGGCTGGAAGAAATTGAGAAATACCTACCTAAAAAGGCATTAAGTCCTGAAAAAAAAATTGAGGATGAAAGCAAGGAAAGAAAAGATGCAGTTGCAAAAATTAAGGAAAAAGAGACTGGTAATGGTAAACTTAAAATCCTGGATGTGGGCTGTGGAACCGGTTTCTTTACAATCCTTCTTGCAAAACAGGGACACCAGGTAACAGGCACCGACCTTACTCCGGATATGATCACAAACTCCCGGATCCTTGCCAAAGAAGAGCAGGTAACATGCGACTTCCAGGTGATGGATGCGGAGCATTTAACTTTCCAGGACGAGAGCTTCGACGTAGTCATTTCCCGAAACCTGACCTGGACCTTACCAGAAGCAGCCCAGGCTTACAAAGAGTGGTCCAGAGTATTAAAACCAGGCGGACTTCTCCTGAATTTTGATGCCAACTACGGCGCCACAAACTTCGCCGAAACCTCCGATCTCCCGGAAAACCATGCCCACAACCAGCTTGGAAATTCCCTGATGCAGGAATGCGAAGACATCAAACGCCAGCTTCCAATCAGCTCCTACCTCCGCCCCGCCTGGGATGTGGAAGAGCTTGGGAAAAATGATATGGAACAGATTTCCATTGACCTTGGACTTAGCAAAAGGGTATATAAAGAAAGAGATGAATTTTATAATCCGACGCCGATGTTTGCTATTGCGGCGAGAAAACAGAGCAATTCATAAAATTTTAAATAATATAAACGAAAATGTGCTTGAAAAATATTATTCAGGCACATTTTTTATGCTCTTTATGGAAGAACGGAAACATATTAAATTTCAGAAATAAGGGGATTGGGAAAAATTTTAATGGCATGTCCCTTTTTTGCCCCATGCCATGAGTTATACTATGGGACAGAAGCAAAAGTGAAGGAGCTATAGGAGGAATACTTATGTTAGCGTATAGAATTGAGGGAATTATTGGGGAGAGTCTGTGCAAAGATGAGAATGATAGAAATGCTGTTGCGGAGATGAAACATAAGTATGCAAATAGAAGTGAGGTATTTAACAACAGATTTGGTAAAAATGCGTATATATTTATTGCAGATACTTCAGAAGGAAGTATTACGTTGGGAGCGTTTGTGACGGATTTGCAGAAAATATCGGCTATTGTAGATTCCTATGCTCAGCATATGGGAATACAAATGACAGATATTGTCATATCAGAAGTAACATTAAAGAAATTATACGGACTTCTAAGTAAGGCTGAAAGTCAGAATTTTATCCAGGATACAAATGAAATTCTGGAGGAATTTGGGCTTGATGAGATTGTGGGGGATTATGTCCGGTATTTGGAATATAAAGAATATATTGTAAAGAAGGGCACTGCCAATCTGCTGCGATGCAATGAGGCTAAATATTGGATGAGTGATACCTTCCATTTGGAATTACAGAGAATATTTGCAGGAAGCGGCCATGAATCGGAATTGGGACATCCTGTTCACTATATCATTGAAACTGATGATGAGAGTACTAGGCGAATTATGCAGATTTATCTGCTGCGAAGCCTGTATACTCAAATGAGAATTAGAAGTGGGAGATTTAGTTGTATTGAAGTTGAAACAAGCCGAACTTTAAATGATGGGACATATGAATTGTTGTATAAAGCTTCTTTCGGTGGAAGTGTTGTGGTGAAGGTTCTTATGGAGGATAGTGAGGAAACAGACTATGCTACAGAGTTAAATGAGCAGATACAGCTTATTTGTAAAATACTTAAAAAATATCGTAATCAGGTACTGACGATTATCTGCCTGCCAAGAGAATGCCAGCGGTTGAAGGAACTGTTCTATGAAGAATTGTCAAATGTATCTATTGTGGAATTAAAGGAGAAATTTGTGAAAGAAAAAGAGGCTGAACGGTTTCTTGAGAATCTGGCAGAAGAAAAGCAAATATCTGCTGATGCAAAGCTTGCCAATAAGATACAGGAAGGAAAAGGATACTTGGTACCAGAGCTTAGAGGAATTTTTGATTCCTGGTATGACCAGAAGCTGAAAACAGAGATTTATCCTCAGTACCAAGATGTTTTAACTATAAAGGCAGAGGAAATAAAGGCGATACCGAAAGGCACTGCCTATGAAAGATTGCAGAAAATGGTGGGAATTACCCAAATTAAAGCGGTAATAGAGAAAGCTCTTAATTATAATAAACTTCAGAAGATATATAGAGAAAAAGGAATAAAAACAGGACGTCCTGTTATGCATATGGTATTTACCGGAAATCCAGGAACTGCGAAAACTACAGTGGCAAGGCTGCTGGCTCAGATTATGCAGGATAACGGTTTACTTTCCAGAGGACATCTGGTGGAAGTTGGAAGATCTGATCTGGTGGGAAAATATGTAGGATGGACAGCAAAATGTGTAAAAGAAAAATTTAAAGAAGCGAAAGGTGGTGTATTATTTATTGATGAAGCTTATTCGCTTCTGGATAATCGGGCAGGTTCCTATGGAGATGAAGCAATCAATACAATTGTACAGGAGATGGAGAATCATCGAGAGGAACTGGTGGTTATATTTGCTGGATATCCTGAAAAAATGGAAGAATTTATTCAGAAAAATCCAGGACTCAGATCAAGAATAGCATTTCATGTTTCGTTTCCTGATTATAATGAATTGGAGCTTTGTCAGATTGCACAGCTTATGGGAAAAGAAAAGGGAATCGAGTTTACTCAGGAAGCTATGGGAAAACTACGGACTGTATTTAGATATATGGGAAAGAAAGATGACTTCGGAAATGGGCGATATGTACGAAGCATGCTGGAGCAGGCGCAGATGAATCAGGCGGAAAGGTTATTAAAAAAAGATATTTCTACTATTACGGATACGGAACTCTTTACAATAACGGCAGAAGATATTGAAATCCCCCTTATGGAAAGGGAAGAAAGAAGAGTGATTGGCTTTGCGTGTTAATGAGATAAGGCTTGCTTTCGCTCTGGGCGATAATTATAATTTAACTAATAATAGAGCTTACTGAAGGCATGCTCTGGAGCTGATTGGAGGAGAAAAATGGGTACAGCATATTCCAAGAAATTATTAGTTCTTTATATTCTGGATATTTTGCAGAAGTATACAGATGAAGAACACAGGCTAAGCCAAAAGGAGATACTGGAAATTCTGCGCAAAGAATATGAAATGATAGTTGATCGGAAAACTGTGCGAAGAAATCTTCTGAATCTGATGGAGTATGACTGTGAGATTGAGTGCAGGGAAGTGCTCAGGAAAAAAACTGATAGAAGTGATTCTTCTTATTTAGGAGAATGTGAAGAGGAAGAAGCGATTTGGACAGATTTCTATCTGAAACATAAATTTACAGATGAAGAACTGAGATTGCTGATTGATAGTGTGCTATTTTCCAGGCACATACCGTACCGTCAGGTAAAGGATCTGGTTGAGAAGCTGGAATCTTTATCAAATGTATATTTCAAATCCCAGTCCCAGTACATTTATCCTCCTTCTGAGAACCGCACAGATAATAAGCAGCTGTTCTATAATATTGGTGTATTGGATGAGGCTATTCGTAAGAATCAGAAAGTTTCTTTTGAATATGTGGAATATCACACAGATAAGAAACTTTATTCCAGAAAGAGAGAGGATGGAACGATTAGAATATATATTGTAAATCCATATCAGATGGCAGCACAGCAAGGCAAATATTATTTGATCTGCAACTATGATAAGTATGACGATATTTCCAATTATCGCATTGACAGAATCCGAAATATTCAGCTTTTGGATGAGAAATGTAAGCCCTTCGAATCCCTGACACAGTCAGGACATCAGCGTTTGAATCTTGCAGACTATATGAAAGAACATATCTATATGTATTCAGGCGAGAATTCGTTTGTAAAATTCCGAATTGCGAGGGTAATGCTTTCTGATGTAATCGATATGTTTGGAAAAGAAGTTGTCTTTTCTGACGAAACAGACACTCATGTGTCAGTAAGTGTAAAAGTAAATGAACGCGCTGCTGAGCAATTCGCCAAAAGCTACGGCCCGGATGTGATTATTCTTCAACCAGAACGATTGAGGGAGAAGATGAAGAACGATATGAAAAGATTGTGGGAAGCGTATAGGGATATGCAGGAAAGCGGGGAAGCTTGATGGATATTTATAAATTTGTAGTTTCAAATTCTATTCGAAATTATTTGAAAAGAATAAATTATAAGTTCAGTACGCAGGAAGCAGCATTTTTGGTTTGGTATTGTGAAACAGCAACTTTAGAAGAAAAATTTGGGGCATGGGAAGAAATTATTAATACTATGCCGAATTGCTCTATGCAGGAACGAATTGACATGGAGGCTATCCCAGATTTCCATAAATTTCTAATAGATTATATAAAGTTGCAAAAAAAGTTGTTGAATAAGTTTAAGACAGCAGAAAAAAGTATATATTCTTGCGAAATGTATCAAAGAAAATATACTGGTATTCATTATGAGCATAAAGTATTTAATCAGTATGATGAATGCGTTGCTTATGGTATAAAAGAATTTGATTCTGAATTGTGTGATAGAGCTGTTATTACCAAACACAAATGGGGGTGCAAAGAAGGGGAACGGCAAGACGAAAAATGCTATATTAACTCTTCTGGAGCTGTGTTGAGTATGGATTGTATGGTTAAAAATGATCAGGAGAGAAAGATAAATGCTGCATTTGATGGAATGTGGTTTGATTTTCCAACACCGTTTCATGCTGGAGATATAGTGTGCTCTCATTATAAACAGGCAGAACCATATGTACTGACTGGAATTTGTACATGGAATGCGAGCAGAATAAAACAAGAGTTGCCCAAGACAGAGTATACGGAAAGATATCTTTCAATGCGTGGGGAAATTCAGAAAAGAATTTATAAAGATGGAGATACAAGTGATATGGAGTGCCGTGGTTATGGTATTTCAATGGATGAATGCGTGGGGATATCTGTATGGAAAGAAATTCTGCCAATGCGTAGTTATTTAGACTTGGAGTATTATAGTTTGTCTCTAAGCGGAACAAACGATGTATTGGCATTGATAAGTGGGACTCTAAGAGGAGAATATAATATAGAATTCTTGCTTAATGCATACAGTATGCTTATATTTAAAAATAGCTTCGAAAAGAAATTGATGGAGCTTCAAACGAACTTTGGGAAAGATCAGGTGGCAGATATAGGAATATTTAAATAAGAGCATTTTTATATCTGCGATACATAGGAAGGGGAAAATAGAATATGGAAATAAAAAAGTTGGATGAAGATAAGTGTAAGAATTTGAAAGATTTATTTATTGAGTGGCATGAAAGACACGAAGAAGATGTTAATGAATTACGTATAGAAGTAAATAAATTAAAAGAAAGAGAATATAGTTGTCCTTCACCAAGAAAACTTACTAAGCTTTTAAAGGAGTTTGGGATTCCTGGATGTTTTTCTGAATGGTTTATAAAAGATGTTGATATGGGGAATGTTCCTAAAGCAGAGAATTGGGAATATGTTTTGAAAAATGCTTTTAATCTAGATGGTGGAAAGAAAAATTTTGAACCTGAACCCGGAGATTATCAAAATATTTTCCTTTTTAAGGAAGCAAATGATTCAGATAAAATAAGTTCAAATAGTAAAGATAGCTATCCATGTTTTGCAAGTGAGTTGGAAAAGGGAAATGTAAATCCATGGATTTATGAATGGAAAGATAAAACTTTTAAAAGCGGAATTCCGCGTAAATTACCTAAAGCGCTTTCTAAATATTTGACTGGAACAACTCAGGATGAGATACATAATAATTTTTTGAAATATGCTGCTTATATGAATATAAATAAACGAGGTGGGGAAAGTCGTACAGATGAACGGACTTTATTGAATTATGCATATTATTATAGAAATTATATCTTGAAAGAAATTGAATTGCTTGGAGGTGAGCAGAAACATATTAAAGTTTTTGTGTGTGGTAGCAGATATTATTTCGAAAATCTAATTAAAAATCTTGGGCTTGGGTTCAATGCCAAAGACATACAGCATGCGAAGTATTGTTTCATTAGTATTACACACCCTTCGGCAAGAATAGGGGCTGATAAATTGTTTGAAGAAATGAACATGGAGGAAGTATTTGGTGCAAGATTAAAAAAAGGAAATCCCGTTTGTGTGGATAAATTTGTTTACTATTAAATTTTTATTTGAAAAGGATAAAACTACATGAATTATGTGATATCAGATATCCATGGATGTTACAAGGAGTTTAAGACACTTTTAAAGAACATAGGGTTTTCTTCAGCAGATACATTATTTGTTCTAGGAGATATGGTAGATCGCGGACCAGATCCAATCGGAGTACTGAGATTGATGGCTTCTTATCCGAACATCTATCCACTTGCAGGAAATCATGAATTTATTATGATGAGTATTCTTCAAAAGTTAATGCAGGAAATTAGCGAGGATAATATTGAATCTACTCTTACAGAAGAATTTTTGCATAAATATAATTTATGGATAGAAGATGGTGGTGCCACTACTATAAATGGATTTAAAAAGCTCCCAAAAGAAGAACAGGAATTTTTATTAGATTATTTGAATGACTTGTCTGTTTATGAAAGGATAACAGTAAATAACCAAAACTATATACTTGTTCATTCTTTGCCAGATAATTTACAGAATGGAAATGATTTAAATTATCAGATTGAAGAAATTATATTTGGAAGACCTGATTTTACAGCATCGTGGAATCAGGAGGATATCTATATTATTGGACATACTCCTACTTTCAAAATTCCAGGAGCAGAATCTGGAAAAATATATAGAAGAAATAATTTGATTGATATTGACTGCGGATGTGTTACCGGACATGCATTATGTGCGTATTGTATTGATACAGGAGAAACGTTTTATGAACCGTTTTTTGTCTGAAACTGGTAATAAAGTACAGGCGCATAAGGGAGTATTTTGGCTTATTGAGGATAAATTGCTTACTTTTCCTTTCGAGAAAAACAGATATCAATCCTCAGTTTCAAAATCGGGCGATACATATGTTCACAAATATTTGTGGAAAGAGATTTCTAATTCAAAAGTTTCATACAACTTTTATCCAAGAGGCAGAGTTGAAATTAAGAAATGTGGAAGTTCAATTGTTTATATGAATCCCAATATTGCAGAGGAGTATGTGAAGCAAATTATGGATGATTTTGGACTATATGAGTATCCTAAAATAATATATGATAATAGCTTGCATTATAAATGTTATCTGGATGATGGTTGGCGAGCAGAGTGAATACAAATGTATTTTTGTGATAAACAAAAGAAATCTCATACTATTTATAAATAGCAAGAGATTTCTTTGATGAAAACTTATAAAAGAATTACAGGAAATTCAAATCACATAATCCGAACTTGTCATATGGAGGAATGCCATCGTTTTCTCACTCTTGGGCTGTGAGAAGAACTCTTTGGATGGTCCCTCTTCTACGATAACACCGTCCTCCATGTAGACTACCCAGTTGGCAACTTTTCTGGCAAAATCCATTTCGTGGGTGACTACGACCATGGTGGTTCCTTCGTCGGCAAGCTTTCTCATAACATCCAGAACCTCGCCGGTAAGTCTTGGGTCAAGGGCGGAGGTTGGTTCGTCGAAGAGAACTACTTCCGGATTGTAGGCGATGGCTCTTGCGATAGCTACACGCTGTTGCTGCCCACCGGAAAGCTGGTCCGGATAGAAGTTGGCGCGGTCTGCCATGCCTACTTTTTCCAGCATTTCCATAGCTTTTTTCTTCGCTTCTTCCGGAGAATTCTTACGGGCAATGGTAAGACCCTCCAGTACATTGTCAAGTGCTGTTTTGTTGCGGAAAAGATTGTATCCCTGGAAGACAAAGCCCATTTTCATTCGTAACTGCCGGATTTCTTTCCTGGTCACAGCAGTGATATCTTTATGGAAATCATCAAAGGTGATTTCTCCTTTATCTGCCTGTTCCAGAAAGCTGATACAGCGGAGAAGTGTTGTCTTTCCAGAACCGCTGTTTCCCAGAACTGCGATCACAGAACCTTTTTCAACTTTGAAATCAACACCTTTTAATACTTCGTTTGTCCCGAATTTTTTATGGATATTCTTTACTTCCAGCATATTTTTTTCTCACATTCTTATATAGAAATTTGGTAATTGATAACAGGGTATTATGAAGAAACTTAAAAGTCTTTCTTCTGTAGCAAATGATATAAAATACGAGTTGTTCACATATGGTGATGCTGCCGAAGGCGACATTGATTATACTTCGATCTTTAAAATATCATTAAAGTAGTTATTGGCAACCATCAGCACACCCATAGCTGTGATAACTACGATTTCTTCTTCTGTGAATTCTTCTTTTAATTCAGTATAGATTTCATCCGGAATGTTTTTCGGATCTTTTGCAAGAGCGCGGCCAAAAGAAATAAGTAATTCTTCCTTCTTTGTAAATTGAAAATTGTCGAAATCAATACCATTATCTTTCAGAAGCTTTCTGAAATAAGTACTGCATACCAGGCAGTCATTTTCTTCGGAAATTGCATATTCAAAGAAGTCACCGGCTCTTTTTCCAATCAGTCTCTGCAGCTCCCGGTCAAGGGTGTAGGAGCTGTCTTCGATGGCTTTGAAGGCTTCTGCATTATGGAGAAGAGTAAGCTTTTCATTAGTGAGCCTATAGCCCTGTGCAAGATGGTTTCTGATTACTTCTTTCTCTTTTTCCCCTGCTGTTTCCGGGTCGATTTTTGAAATATAAGACATGATTATTCTCCTTTCACTGGTGCTGGAGCATTCCATACCAGCTTTTTCTCAAAATAGTTTTGTACCCATGTAAGGACGGTACAGATCATAAGGTAAATAACAGCAGCCTCGCAGTACAGGGCGAAGGGCTCGTAGGTTCTGGCGGCAATCTGCTGTGCGGTGGTGAACAGCTCCACAACTGTGATACTGGAGGCAAGGGAAGTGTCCTTGGTAAGTCCGATCAGTGAGTTAAACAGTGGTGGAAAAGCGATTCGGAATGCCTGGGGCATTACAATCCTGGTCATGGTCTGGCGGTAACTCAGACCCACCATATAAGCAGCTTCTGTCTGTCCTTCTGGTACCGCTTGAATCGCAGATCGGAAAATCTCAGCGTTGTAAGCGCCAAGGTTCAGGGCAAAGGCGATCACAGCGGATGGAAAAGCGTCCAGGATAATTCCTACAGACGGCAGGCCAAAGAAGATGATGAACAGCTGTACAATAAGTGGGGTTCCGCGGAAGACCCATATGTAGAATCTTGCGAACTGCTTCAGTCCTTTTACATTGGCAATCTGTACCAGGGCCAGAAAAAGGGCGATGATGCAGCCAAAAACAAAGGATAATAAGGTAAGGGGGATTGTAACTTTTATTCCGGGTATGAGGATTCTGGTGAAAGAAGATACCAGAATCCCTGCTAAACGTTCACTCATAATTGTTTCCTTTTACTTTCAATTGTTGGATGATTGCCTGTTGTTCCAGACAACAGCTGTGGAAAAGTAATTAGTTTTCATCAGTGCTTTCTGTTGTTGCATCCTCAGAAGCAGTGTCTGTAGTTGCTGCATTTTCATCCTGTGGCTGTGTGAAATCTGTGCCGAAGTAATCCTCAGAAAGCTTGCTTAAAGTTCCGTCTTCTTTCAGTTCGTCAATAGCGTTCTGAATTGCATCATATAAAGCTGTTTCCCCTTTTTTGATCGGGACAGCGTAGGTATCCACAACGTCCGGGATTACGAAAGCAACTTTCAGATTTGCATCCGGGTGCTGCTGAAGGTATTCATTGAATACAACAGAGTTAAAGGTTGTGAAGTCGGCACGTCCGGATTCAATCAGGGAAACCGCTTCGTCAGCTGTGCTGATCTGTACAAGAGATGCACCGGCGTCTTCCAGAATATCAAGGTAAGCGGTTGTAGCAGTGTTTGCTACTTTTTTGCCATCCAGGGAAGCCATATCTACGATATCATCATTGTCCTTGGCTACTACAATCTGCTGTGTGATGTAGAAATATGGTCCTGCGAAATCGTATTTCTCTTCACGCTCCGGGGTAATACTTACTGCGTTAATTACTGTGTCCAGACGTCCACTGTCGATTCCTGCAAGAAGGGAATCCCAGTCAGATTCTGTGAAATCCGCTTCCACTCCAAGCTTGTCTGCGATTGCCTTTGCTACTTCCACATCAAATCCGGTAAGCTCTCCGTTGTCGTCATGATAGGTGTATGGAGGATAGGTTCCTTCCACACCGACTTTCAGTTTTCCTGATTCCTGAATCTGTGCAAGCTCGTCATCAGCTGCATAAGTCATACTGCATGTTGCCAGAACTCCTGTTAATATTGCTGCAATTCCTAAAGTCAAGATGCTTTTTTTCATAATTTTATCCTCCTCCGATGTGTTTCTTATTTAGTAACTAGGATTAATATGGATTGAATAATAGCATAGAAATCTGGCGTTGTCTAATATGGAATAAAGATAGCTGGTTATAGGTAATGCCTATAATCTGTTTAAATTGAGAGGACACAGCTTGACTTAATAGGAAGATATGGTAAAGTGAAAGAAAGAAATCTGGTGGGAGTGAGGCTTGATGGAAAATACCGGAATCAGAGATGAAGTAATACAGGAAATTTATACACTAGCTGAAAAATATAATATCAAGAAAGTAATTCTCTTTGGGTCAAGGGCTCGTGGAGATTTCAAAAGGACGAGTGATATTGATCTTGCAGTCAGTGGAGGGGATTTTTGCAGATTTGCACTGGATGTAGATGAGGAAACGCAGACTTTGTTAGAGTTTGACATAGTGGATTTAGATGGAAATGTACAAGAAGAACTTTTAGAGTCGATTCGTAAAGAGGGAAGGATATTATATGAAAAAATATGAGAATTTTTGTGCTTCATTAAGGAATATGAAGGAAATTTATAATTATATGGAGCCATATGATAATGTAGTTTTGACTGGATTGGTAGGTTTATATGAAATATGTTTTGAGCAGTCCTGGAAAATGATGAAAGAGATATTGGAATTACATGGATATGAAGAAGGGGCAACCGGATCTCCGAAAATAATATTAAAAACAGCATATAAGGCTGGAATGATCAAGGATGAGGAATTGTGGCTTCAGGGACTTCAGGCAAGAAACAATGTGACACATTCTTATAATCAAAATATAGCATTAGGAATTGTAAAAAATGCAAAAGAAAAATTTTATGATATGTTTATAGAGCTGAAAAGAGAAATTGAAGAAAACTGGCTTGAATAAAATGAATGAAAGTAGGTGGGGAAAGACAGGAAATTTTATCCCCCTGGGAGGCTTGCGGGAATTTATAAATATGGTATTCTAAACGGGACACAGAAAAAGTGTTAATTCTGTTAAGCAATTGTGTGACTTATCTCCGCGTTTAAAGTTACACAGAAGGTCTGCAGACAGTTCCGGACTGTCTGTGAGACAAAGGACGGCAGCTATTACTCCGCAAAAATAGCTGCCGTATCTTTCGTAATGAAGTTTTCGCCAGAGAGGGAAAAGATATGTTTGATCTGAAACAATTGAAATATTTTATAGTGTGTGCTGAAACAGGCTCTATCAGCGAAGCTGCCAAGCTTCTTTATACAACCCAGCCCAGTGTGAGCAAGGCAATCAAAGCGCTGGAGGAAGAAATGGGGATTGTATTGTTTGAGCGTATGCCAAGGGGAATTGCGCTTACGGTGAAAGGCCGGGAGGCATACCGATATGCGTGCAGGATCATAAATGATTCCCGGATACTGGAAGAGATGAGCCATGGGAATATGGCAAAATATCTGCGGATTTCATTGAATCCCAGTTCCTGGTTTACGAATCAGTTTGTTGAATTTTATAAAAAGAATTACGAAAAAGATTATCATTTTGAAATTTATACAGCCGGAGTACGGAATGTAATGGAACGTGTGAGGGATTATCTGTCTGATATTGGCTTTGTATATGTAATGGAACAGCAGATGAAAGAATTTCAATATGAATTATCGAAAAACCGTCTGGTGTTTAGTAATATGCAGGAGAGTGTGGCAACTTTTTATCCTGGAAGATTGAATCAGTTATATCAGGGAAATCCGAAAACAAAGGACAACGTGAGTCTGAAAGAACTGAAATCCCAGCGCTTTATCCAGAATTACCGTGATGAATTCCTGGAACTGGGAGACAGGGAAAAAAAGGGTGTGTTTAGTTGGGAAGACCTGGATGTATCCGTTATTACAAACAGTGACTATATTATGGAAAAAATGTTAAGAGAAACAGACCTTTCCAATATCAGCGGAAGTTATCTTTCAGAGGATAAGAAAGCAGTAAATAAAGGAATCCCGTTGGAATTTAAAAAGAATAAAATCTATTTTGGATATGTAAGAAGGAAAAATGATGAACCGAATGAAATGATAGACGAATTCCTGGAATTTCTAAATGAAAAGCTGAAGATGGATAATGAAAATGAAAGCTTTAAGTAAAAGATGGATGAAATTGATATTAATAAGCAAAATAAAGGAAAAGGGAATACGTTAATTAATACTGATATTCCAAAATCAATGAAAACCATGCAAAATCGGAATAGCCCATAACCCCCCGGGTGGGTTGTGGGCTGTTCTTTTTTTTGCTAAACTAAAGAAAATTCCCAGGCAAAGAGGGTTGTATGTTGCTATTTACAAATGAATGGTAGTATTTGTAAGGCAGGACTCTTTCTTGCAAAACCATGTAAAGATTAACGATAGACACCTGCGCAGGCAGGTGTTTTTAACGCAATAGGAAATTTCGTCGGAATTCCCTGCTGCATGAAGGGTACAATCATTTTTGAAAAGGAGCAAAGCGTAGATGATATGAAGAAATATGCAATCAGGCGTCTGCTTCAGCTGATCCCGATTCTGTTTGCCATTACCTTTTTATCCTATGGAATGATGCGAATTGCGGGTAGTGATGTGGTTACGCAAAAAATGGAAAATACAGGAGCTGTGGTATCAGAAGCCACATTGGATGCCGCCAGGGAGCAGCTGGGACTGGATAAGCCCTTTTTGACCCAGTATTTTGTTTGGCTTGGTAAACTGCTCCGGGGAAACATGGGAAACAGTTATGTATCCGGATTCCCTGTTTTTGATACCTTTATATCGAAACTGCCGGCTACATTGCTTTTGACATTAACTTCCATAGTACTTACCATCGTTATTTCCATTCCGCTTGGAATACTGGCAGCTGTAAAACAAAATACGATTGTGGATTATCTGATCCGGGTATGCAGTTTCATTGGAAACAGCCTTCCCAACTTTTTTGTATCCCTTTTGCTGATGTATTTTCTCGCTATAAAGGTAAGGATTTTTCCGGTTATAGCCAAAGATGTCAGTCTGAAAAGTGTGGCAATGCCTGCAATCACATTGGCGATTGCCATGTCTGCAAAATATCTCAGACAGGTGCGGGCAACTGTGTTGGATGAATTGAGCAAAGATTACGTGGCAGGAGCAAAGGCAAGAGGTGTGAAATTTTCTGTTACATTGTGGAAAAGCATTATGAAAGCTTCCCTGGTTACAATAATCACACTGTTAATGCTGTCTGTTGGAAATCTCCTGGGAGGAACCGCAATCGTGGAATCTATTTTCATGTGGGACGGTGTTGGAAAGATGGCTGTAGATGCTATTTCCATGAGAGATTATCCAATTATACAGGCCTATGTAATGTGGATGGCAATTATTTATGTAGTTGTAAACCTGCTTACAGATCTGTCTTACCGGTTCCTGGATCCGAGAATTCGTCTGGGAGGTGTGAAGCAGTGAGTGAGATGAAGGATAAAATGCAGATTAAAGTATGTAGTGGAGAAGCTTCCACAAAAAATGAACAGAGCAAGAATGCTGAAGGGAAGAATGCGCAGAATAAAAATGGGGAAAAGTCAGTAACTGTACGTGTTCAGAAGATAAAGAAAAACCATATAAAACAGAAGCTGATTTTTTTCTTTATATTGGCAATCGGACTTGTAATCGTGGCGCTTTTTTCAGAACGTCTCTGTCCATATGATCCATACGCCCAGGATTTGTCCAGTGCCCTTCAGCCTCCAAGTATGGCCCATCCAATGGGAACAGATACATATGGAAGGGATATGCTTTCGCGTGTGATCAGTGGAGCGAGGGCAAGTATTTTTTCCACATTTATACTGGTAGCTGTGATTTCCATATTTGGAACGGCAGTAGGTGTATGCTGTGGATTTTATGGTGGAATTATTGATTCCGTAATGATGCGGATTTCAGACGTCTGTCTTGCATTTCCTGGTCTGGTATTTGCCATGGCAATCGCTGCTATCCTTGGCGGGGGAATTCAGAATGCGATTATTGCGCTGGCGGTGATCAGCTGGCCGAAATATTCCCGTATTGCAAGAAGCCAGACACTGGCGCTGAAGAATGAACCCTATATTCATGCGGCAATCCTTGCCGGCGATAGTTCCTGGCAGATTATGCTAAGACATATTCTTCCCAATATGATGGGGCCTGTTCTGGTAACTGCCATGCTGGATATCGGAACCATGATGATGGAGCTGGCAGGACTTTCCTTTCTGGGACTGGGAGCCCAGATTCCTACAGCTGAGTGGGGAAGTATGATGAGCAGCGGCAGAAGTATGATCCAGACCTATCCGTGGGTTGTATTGTCACCGGGAATTGCCATTTTTATTTCAGTTGTTATTTTTAACCTGTTAGGAGATACCGTCCGGGATTATCTGGATCCGAAGAATAGTCACTAAGAGCCTGTTTGAAAAATCATTCCTGCAATCTGCACGCCCCACTTTGCGGTATATTCTGCCCTCTTTCGGTTGGCGTAGCCCACTACGCCGCCCTCAATCGGACAAAATCTCCCACAAATTGTGACGCACATCTTGCAGAAAGCCTTTTTCAAACACGCTCTAAGAGAAAAAATATTTTCTAATAAATTAATACAAAATGAGGAGGACAAACATGAAAACGAAGAAAATTTTTGCAGCATTATTGACTCTTGGCTTAAGTGTAAGCCTGACAGCAATGCCTACACTGGCAGAGGACAAGAAAACATTTGTATTTGGAGATACCACATTTAATGCGGAAAATGAGGAAGCAGATATCAATCCACAGAATACCTATGCTGGATGGGCATGTATCCGTTATGGTATTGGAGAGACATTATTCCGTTATTCTGATACTATGGAAATCGAGCCATGGATTGCCAAGGAATATGAAAATATTGATGACCTGACCTGGAAAATCACCTTAAATGACGGCGTTGTATTTTCCAATGGACGTGCCTGTGATGGAGAGGCCGTAAAGGAATGTCTGGAATCCCTGATTGCAAACCATGAGCGTGCAGCTGGTGACCTTTGCATTGACACCATTGAAGCAGATGGAAATACCATTACCATTAAGACTACAGAACCGAAACCGGCGCTGATCAATTATTTAAGTGATCCTTACGGATGTATCATTGATGTGCAGGCAGGAATCACAGACAATGGAATTGTAATTGGTACCGGCCCTTATGTAGCAACGGATCTGGTGACGGATGATCATCTTACCCTTGTAAAGAATGAGAATTACTGGAATGGTGATGTAAATATTGATGAGATTACAGTTCGTACCATTTCTGATGGAGATACACTGGCATTTGCCCTTCAGGCAGGTGAGATCAATGCTGCTTATGGTATGGCATATGCAAGCTATCCCCTGTTTGAAAATGATGATTATACATTTTCCAGTACTGCAACCAGCCGTGCATTTTATGCATGGATGAACTTTGAAAGCCCGGTAACCTCTGATCCGGCTGTTCGTAAGGCAATTGCAATGGGAATCGACAAAGACAGTTTCGTATCTGTACTTTTAAATGGCTATGGATATCCGGCTGTAGGAGCCTTCCCGGATACCTTCTCTTTCGGTGGCCAGAATCTGACTACGGAAAGCTATGATCCGGATGGGGCGAAAAAGGTATTAGAGGATGCAGGCTGGGTAGATTCCGATGGTGACGGAATCCGTGAAAAAGATGGTCAGAAGCTTGTGATCCGCTGGCTTACCTATCCAAGCCGTCAGGAGCTTCCTCTTCTTGCGGAAGCTGCACAGGCAACACTGAAAGACATTGGTATGGATGTACAGGTAAATTGTACTTCTGATAACAATACCATCCGTAAAGATCCTACTTTATGGGATGTATATGCAAGTGCCATGGTAACAGCACCTACAGGAGATCCACAGTACTTCTTTACTTCCTGTGCGCTGGACGAGTCTGTTTCCAATAACGGACATTATCATAGCGATAAGCTGGAAGAACTGGCAGCTGAAATAGAGACAGAATTTGATGTGGACAAACGTGCAGAGCTTGGAATCCAGATGCAGCAGACCGTTCTGGATGACAACGCATATGTATTCTGCTCTCACCTGAGAATGAGTATGATTTCTCAGTCTAATGTAACCGGATTGGTTGCACATCCATGTGATTACTATGAGCTGACAGCAGATCTTGATATTAACTAAAAGGATAAATCAGTAAGCAGCTATTAAAAAAAATAAACGGAGCGGATTTTCAGAGTAGACAAGAATTAATAGCATGACAGAAAAAGGAGAAGACCTTAAAGTGAATGAAAACGAAATACTGACCTACGATTCTGTGGAAATATCATTTGGTGGAAAAGCAGTGGTTCATGATGTGAGTTTCTCCTTGAAACCAGGTGAGATTCTGGGGCTTGTAGGAAAGTCTGGCAGTGGAAAAAGTACATTGATCAAGGCTGCCATGGGACTTCTTGGAGCAGACGGACTTGTGACAAGAGGTGATATCTGCTATAAAGGACAGAATATCCTGGATATTCCGGAAAAGGAAAAAAGAAATATCCGGGGAGCTGAAATTGGAATGATCTTTCAGGATGCCGGGGCTTCCCTTTGTCCGATCCGTACAATTGGAGAACAGATTTATGAAAGCATACGTGCCCACAAAAAGGTTACCCGGGCAGAAGCCAAAGAACAGGCAATGGAGTTATTTGAAAAATTAAATTTCAAAGACAGTGAGAGAGTCTGGGACAGTTATCCCTTTGAATTGTCCGGGGGAATGAATCAGAGGGCAGGAATTGCCATTGCCATGCTGATGAATCCTCCCATATTGTTTGCGGATGAACCTACCAGTGCCCTGGATGTAGCAGTGCAAAGGCAGGTAGTAAATGAAATGCTCCATTTAAGAGACCTTTTCGGAACTGCAATCGTGATCGTAACCCATGATATCGGAGTGGTCAGTGCGATGGCAGATACCGTGCTGGTTTTGAAAAATGGTGAAGTACAGGAATATGGAGCTGCCCGTGAAATTCTTGAAAATCCGCAGAAACCATATACAAAGAAGCTGCTTGCAGCAGTACCAAAACTGCAAAGAGGAGAACGGATATGAGTGTTCTTTTAGAAGCGGAGCATTTGACAAAAATATTTTTGCAAAAAGGCAAAGAACCATTTCAGGCGGTTTCTGATGTGAGCTTCACTCTTGCAAGTGGAGAAACACTGGGAATCGTAGGAGAGTCTGGTTCTGGGAAAAGTACGTTGGCAAAAATGCTTACACGTTTGTCGGATATCAACAGTGGAACCTTAAAATTTGAGGGCAAAAATATCACGAAGCTGAAACCAAAAGAGTTAAAACCTATATATGGGAAAATCCAGATGGTATTTCAGAATCCCACAGGTTCTTTTGATCCAAGAAAAACTCTGGAGGACGGAATTGGAGAGAGTCTGAGAAACCGTGGAATGAAAAAAGCTGAGATAGAAAAAAGAGTAGGAGAGCTGTTGGAACAGTGCGGCCTGGACAGAGCATTTGCAAAGCGGTATCCACATGAGGTAAGTGGTGGACAGTGTCAGCGTGCAGCGATTGCCCGGGCTCTGGCTGTGCAGCCTCAGATTCTGATCTGTGACGAAGCCACAAGTGCTCTGGATGTTACCATACAGAAGCAGATTATGGAGCTGCTGGGAGAATTGAAAGAAAAGCATGGCTTGTCTTTTATTTTCATCTGTCATAATCTGGCACTGGTTCAGATGTTCTGTGATAAGGTGCTGGTTTTAAGTGAAGGAAAAGTAGTGGAAAGCGGAACGCCGGATGACATTATTAACCATCCGAAGGATCCCTATACCAGGATGCTGGTAGAAGCTGTATTTTAAAATTTATTTATTTTCCATGATACAGAGTGCGTTTGAAAATCTTTTAACAAGTGTGGACGAATTCGAAAGTGGAAAAAAAGGTATTCCAATATAGTGATTTTACATGCAAAATGAGAATGGGTAAATATCCCCCCTGGGAGCTTGTGGCAAATCTTATATCTGTTAAAATAAGTTTAGCAGAAAGGCAAAGAAAGCCAGAAATGCGAATTCTTATACATAGTTACATGTAAGACCTCCACTAATTATTACATGTAAGATTTTCTTTGGAAAACAGTTGTAAGTCTTGTCACTTATGACTGCTTTTCTTTTAGGTAAAAATGAGGCATCTAGGTGGAAAGGATTTGTTACGGAACAAAAAGTGGACAGTAAGACAGAGGTTACTGAGAAGGTAGGGAAAAGCGTTTGGGGCTGTAAGTATATTCTGCAACAACCAAAAAAGGAGAGGTAGACGACTATGAAAAGAAAAGGAATCATTGGGCTGTTGTTGATCGGAACAATGCTCATTACTCCAACCACCGCTGCATTTGCAGAAGAGAACAATGAAACACTGGTATACGGAAGCGGAGATTATACCAGAATCAATCCGGCCATGGATGAACATGGCGAGATCAATATTATGATTTTTAACGGATTGACAGCGCATGACGGAGACAATCAGGTGGTTCCGGGACTGGCTAAGAGCTGGGACTATGACGAAGAAACCTGTACTTATACTTTCCATCTTGAAGAAGGTGTAAAATGGCATGATGGGGAACCATTTACTGCTGATGATGTAAAATTTACCATTGAAGCGATCATGGATCCGGAGAATGGTTCTGAAAATGCGCCAAACTACGAAGATGTAGAAGAAATTACAGTTGTTGACGATCATACAGTATCTTTTAAACTGGATGCGCCGAATGTTGCATTTCTTGACTACATGACCATGGCTGTGCTTCCAAAGCATCTTCTGGAAGGGGAAGACATGCAGACTTCTGATTTCTTCCGTAATCCGGTAGGTACCGGTCCATATAAGCTGGAAAGCTGGGAAGAAGGACAGGCGATCACTTTGGTAAAGAATGAAGATTATTTTAAAGGTGAGCCTAACATTGATACAGTAGTGTTCAAAATCGTGACAGATGACAATGCAAAAGCATTGCAGCTGAAATCCGGCGAGTTGGATCTGGCCTTGCTGACACCAAAGGATGCTGCTACTTTTGCAGATGATGAGGCATATACCTGCTATGATATGAAAACATCCGATTACAGAGGAATTCTGTTTAATTTCTGGAACGAGTACTGGCAGAAAAACAAAGACCTGATTCCGGCTGTGTGCTATGGAATTGACAGACAGGCGATTGTAGATGCGGTTCTTCTTGGACAGGGAATGACTGCATATGGACCACTTCAGCGTAATATTTACAATGATGAAAATGTAGAACATTACGATTATGATCCGGAAAAAGCAAAATCCGTTCTGGAAGAGGCTGGCTGTGAAATGGGAGATGACGGATTCTATTATCGTGATGGGGAAAAAGTTGGATTTGTGATCAGTGTTGGTGCAGGAGACCAGGTTCGTGTAGATATTGCACAGATCGCAGCACAGCAGCTTCAGCAGATCGGTATGGATGTGACTGTTGAAATTCCGGCACAGGTTGACTGGGGCGGACAGATGGCATATCTGATCGGATGGGGAAGCCCGTTTGATGCAGATGACCACACTTACAAGGTTTTTGGCACAGATAAAGGTGCAAACTATTCCGGATATTCCAATGAGCTTGTGGATAAGTACCTGACAGAAGCACGTCAGTCTGATGATCCGGAAGTACGAGCAGAAGCTTATGACAAGTTCCAGGAAGAGCTGGCAAAGGATCCTGCATTTGCGTTTATCTGCTATATTGATGCGAACTATGTAGCGGAGGCAGATATTCAGGGAATTGATCCAGATACCATCATGGGACATCATGGTGTTGGAATCTTCTGGAATGTGGCGGACTGGACAATCACAGACTAATCTGCAATTGGTTGAAAAGCGAAAGAATTTATGAGGAAAGGGGCAGTAGCGAAAGAAAATTTGCTGCCCCTTTCTTTCAGCGTAAAGAGGAACAAAATGGAAAACGTATTAGAAGTCCGAAATCTGTCAGTTAGTTTTGACAGTCCAAAAGGAGAAGTACAGGCAGTAAGGGATGTTTCTTTTTCTTTACACAAAGGAGAAGTTCTGGCAATTGTAGGAGAATCCGGCTGTGGAAAAAGTGTTCTGTGCAAGAGCATTATGAAGCTGCTCCCCAAAACTGCCAGAATAAAAGAGGGCAGTATCCGGGTTATGGGAACAGACATTACCGGATATAAAGAGAAAGAGATGCAGAAAATCCGTGGAAAAAAGTTTTCCATGATTTTCCAGGATCCTATGACATCATTAAATCCCACTATGAAAATAGGCCAGCAGATTGCAGAGGCAATTCTGATTCACGATAAAAGAAAAACAAAAGAACAGGTTTATAAAAAAGTATTGGAACTGATGGAGCTGGTTGGAATTGAACATGCACAGGAGCGCTATCATTCTTATCCCTACAATTTTTCCGGAGGAATGAGACAGAGAAGTGTTATGGCCATTGCACTGGCTTCTGATCCGGATATTTTATTTGCAGATGAGCCTACAACGGCGCTGGATGTGACGATTCAGGCCCAGATCCTGGATCTTCTTGGAGAAATACAGAAGAAAATGGGGACGTCTACCATTTTGGTATCCCATGATCTTGGAGTAGTTGCAAGGACTGCAGACCGGGTGGCGGTTATGTATGCGGGGAAAATCGTAGAAATTGGAACAGCAGAAGAAATTTATTATGATCCGAGGCATCCTTATACCTGGGGACTTATGCAGTCTCTGCCCTATTTTTCCAGGGGGAAAGAAAATCTTTATACTATTCCCGGAATGCCGCCATCTTTGTTAACCCCACCTAAGGGCGATGCCTATGCCTGCAGAAATGAATATGCCCTTGGAATTGATTATGAGGAAATGCCGCCTATGTTTCAGATTACGGATACCCATTATGCAGCTACCTGGCTGTTAGATAAAAGGGCACCACAGATTATCCCGCCTGTAGGAGGAAAAAAAGTTGAATGAGGAAGTTTTAGTTGAGGTAAAGCATCTGACACATCGCTTTCATCTGACAAAAAAAGCGGTTATCCGTGCAGTAGATGATATTTCTTTCCAGATTTATAAAGGGGAAGTGTTCGGACTGGTGGGAGAATCCGGATCAGGGAAATCAACGGCGGCAAGATGTCTTATGAATATTTATCAGCCTTCTGAAGGAGAAATAAGGTATCGGGGAATAAATATCTGTGATAAAAAAGAATTTAAGGCGAACCGGAAGCTGCTTCAGACAAAACGGCAGATGATTTTCCAGGATTCTGCTTCCAGTCTGAATCAGAGAATGAAGGTCGTGGATATTATTCAGGAACCTATGAAAATCAATCATATTGTGCCCCCCAGGGGGACTGGGAGGCAGGAGGCTGAATTTCAGATGCGGTATGTAGGTCTGGATAAGAGCTTCCTGGACCGTTATCCTTCTGAATTATCAGGAGGACAAAGGCAAAGGGTTGCCATTGCAAGAGCTCTTAGCATGGAACCGGAATTTCTGGTGGCAGATGAGCCGGTAGCTTCTCTTGATGTTTCTATTCAGGCCCAGGTGATTAATCTTTTCCGGCATTTACAGAAGGAACATGGTTTTACCTTTTTATTTATCGCACATGATCTGGCTATGGTGGAATTTCTGTGTGACAGGGTTGGAGTGATGTATCATGGAAAAATTGTAGAGCTTGGACCAGTTAAGGAGGTTTTTGCAAATCCCCAGCATGGATATACCAAAGCTCTTCTGTCTGCAATTCCTATCCCGGATCCTGTCCGGGAAAGAAAGAGGAAAATACAGATCTATCAGGAGAACGATGTTAAGAACGGAAGTTTACAGGAAATCTCTCCTGGACATTTTGTATGGAAGGAGCTGTGAAGATGAGAAAACGTAATCCGTTTCTGTATTTCGGAAAAAAAACAGCTGTTTTTTTGCTGAGCGTCCTGATTTTGTCCATTGTAGTGTTTTATGTGGCGCGCCTTGCACCTGGGGATCCGCTGATTTCCTATTATGGAGACCGGACGGAAAAGATGAGTCCAAAGGAACGGGAGTGGGCCATGGAAAAGCTGGGACTGAACGAGCCGATTCATGTGCAATATGTAAAGTGGCTGGGAAATGCTTTTCATGGAAATTTCGGGATTTCTTTCAAGTATAAGCAGGATGTCCTGGAGGTGATCAGTGGACGAATCGTAAATACTTTGCTGCTTGGGGGAATCGGATTTCTATTTATTTTTGTCGGTTCTCTTCTGGTTGGAATTTTTTGTGCATGGAATGAAGAGCGGTGGATTGACCGTATTTTGTGTAAGCTTGGAACCATATCCAGCTGCATCCCGGAATTCTGGTTTTCAATTGTATTGATTCTGATTTTTGCAGTAACCTTGCGGATTCTGCCAAGCAGCGGAGCCTACTCCACAGGAAAAGCGGGAGACATCTGGGATAGAATCCGTCATCTGATTCTGCCGCTTACCATTGTTATACTGGAACATCTCTGGTACTATGCCTACATGATACGCAACAAGCTCCTGGAAGAAGTAAGGGCAGAGTATGTGCTTCTGGCGAAATCAAAAGGAGTAAAGAAGAAAAATATACTTTTTAAGCATTGTCTGCGGAATGTGATGCCTGCCTATCTGAGTATTATGGCAATTGCAGTTCCTCATGTCCTGGGAGGTACTTTTGTAGTGGAAAGTGTATTCTCTTATCCTGGAATTGGCGCTTTGTCCTATGAGAGTGCAAGATATCATGATTATAACCTGCTGATGCTGTTATGTATTATGTCCGGTATTCTGGTGATTTTCTGCAATATGCTCAGCCAGATCATAAATGAGCATATTGATCCGCGGATGAAGGCAAATGAGGTAACAGAAATGTCGGAGGTGACAGAATCATGACAGATCGTTCTTTTGAAATTGTAGGGGCGTGTAAGAATGAAGAACAGAATGCTCTGCCTAAAAAGTCTGCTTTCAAAAAAATGTTTGAGGGAAAACCAGTTTTATCTGTAATTATTTTGGGCGGGATTCTTCTGGGCTGTTTGTGTGCAAAATGGATCATGACAAAGGATCCGACTTATATGGACCTTCTGAATTATAATAAGGCACCTGATGGGGAATTCCTGTTTGGAACAGATACTATGGGAAGAGATATTTTTTCCATGATCTGGTACGGCGGCAGAATTTCGCTGATCATTGGTGTGCTGTCAACGGTTATTTCTGTTTTTATAGCAATTCTGTTAGGGGCATTTAGCGGCTTATCCCCACAGTGGCTGGATAATCTGCTTATGCGCTTTACAGAAATTTTTCTCAGTATTCCTTCTTTGCTGCTGGTTGTTCTGTTACAGGCAATTCTGGGAAAAGCCAATGTTCTAAGTCTTTCGCTGGTAATCGGACTGACTAGCTGGACCAGTATTGCCAAGGTGGTGCGTACAGAGGTGCGGCAGATTCGAAACAGTGAATATGTAATTGCATCCAGATGTATGGGAGGCGGCTTTTTTCATATTTTGTGGAAACATCTGGCACCAAATTTCATATCGACCATTATGTTCATGGTAATTATGAATGTGCGAAGTGCAATCATTTCAGAGTCTACTTTGAGCTTTATGGGAATTGGTCTTCCGGTTGAGGTGATTTCCTGGGGAAGTATGCTGTCACTTTCCGAAAAGGCGTTGATGACAAATTCCTGGTGGATCATTGTGATTCCGGGAGCCTTCTTAATTGTGACCTTATTGTGCCTGACAAATATTGGAAATTATATGCGGAAGAATGTGAACCGGAAGGAAAGTAATCTGTGATTTTGGAGGAAAATTTCACAAAAAAATCCGTCAAAAAAATTTTTATTTGGTTAATCATAATCGGAACAGGTGACTATAATAAGGGACGTAAAAAGAAAAAAGAAGTACTTAACAAAACCTCTTTGTTGAAGGCTGCTAAGCGTTTCAGAATTTTGGAGGAAAAGATAAATGAATACTTTAAAAGCTGAAAAAAGAAGCATGGATGTCAAAGCAAAGAAATTAAGAAGAGAAGGATTTGTAACAGGTAACCTGTTCGGCAGAGAAATTGAAGGTTCCATTCCCCTTAAGTTTACTAAGAAAGAAATTGAAGTTCTGTTGAAAAACAACAATAAAGGAAGCCAGGTAATGCTGGAACTGGATGGTAAAACCTATGATGCGCTGATCAAGGAAGTTGATTATAATCCACTTGCACATACAGTAGAGGAAGTTGATTTCCAGGCACTGGTAAGCAATGAGATGGTTCATTCCACTGCTGAGATCATTCTGGAAAATGAAGAGAAAGTTCTGTCCGGTGTTCTGCAGGATGAGTTGAAAGAGGTTGCATACAAAGCACTTCCGGCAGATCTGGTTGACAAGATCAAGGTTGATGTCGCTGGTATGAAGATTGGTGATACGCTTCGTGTGAAAGACCTTGAAATCGCCAAGAATAAGAATATCCACATCACAACTGATCCGGAAGCAGTTGTCGCAACTGTAACACCAGTTCACAACGTAGTTCCGGAGACTGAGACAGAGGCTGAAGAGACTGCTGAGGAGAAATAAGCTGGCAGCAGTTGGTGAAAGTGAATTTTGAATATGTGTGAATGAAATGGGAAGCTGTTCACTGGGAAATTGGTGGGCAGCTTCCTTCTTTTGATTTTGAAAATAACTTAAAAAAATAATTTTTAAAAAAAGGCCTTTAGATTTTTTCAAAAAAGGCACACAGCAGTTATATTACTGGTAAAAACCCTTTACAAATTTTAGAAACTGCTTTACATGTGGCTTTAGAATGCGGTTTTTACTATAGGCAATGTAGAAAGTTCGCATGGCTGTCTCATGATTCAGCGGAAACATGAGAATCTGGTGTGTGTCAGCAAGATCCTTTGCGGAGCAGGCAGAAAGGATAGAAATGCCAAGTCCGCCAGCTACAGATTTGCGGATGGCTTCCAGATCATTCATTCTGGCCACAATATGCAGAGCGGTGTCCGGAATATTATGCATTTCCAGATACCGGTCAATTTCCTTCTTTGTACCAGAGCCGGTTTCCCGCATGATGAAAGGCTCCTGAAGAAAATCAGCAAAGTTAAGAGTACCGGAGGCTGCTTTTTGTTCATATTGGAGATAGTGCTCATTCACAGGTGTTGCGATCACAAGCTTATCCTGACAAAATGGAATGAAACAGCAGTCTGGCTCGTCGAAGGTATTTCCAATGAGGGCCATATCCACGCTGCCGTCCAGAACCCTTGCCACAGCGCCAAGACTGTCAGATTGCCAGGAGTGGAAGTATACGTCCGCAATCTGGCTGGTAAAGGCACTGAGGATTTCCGGTAAAAGATAGGAAGAGGGAATGGTGGAAACGGCCAGGTCAATGATTTTTTTATTTTGTCCGGTAAATTCTTCTATAATATTGCTGCGCATGTTCAGCATATTGGAAGCGCAGTCGTAAAGCTGCAGTCCTCGTTGCGTGATAGTCAGCTTCTTGGTGGTACGGATCAGTAAACGCGAGTTCAATTCCTGTTCCAGGGAATTGATGTGGGCACTGATGGTGGGCTGGGTCAGATTCAGCTGGTGGGCGGCTTCGGAGAAGCTTTTATTTTCGACTACGGCTACGAAGGCCTCTAATTGTTTAAATTCCATAAGGTAAAAATACTGGTTCCTTTCTCAAAGACTAATTAAGGGTTACTAATGCTGAATTTATAAGTCTAAAATTTTCTTTAATCCCTGGATGGCAAAATCCAGCTCATTCTTTGTATTTTCCGGTCCAAAGGAGAACCGGATAGTTCCGGCAGGATAAGTACCAAGCGTCTTGTGGGCGTTTGGAGCGCAGTGGAGTCCGACTCTGGTCATAACACCATACTCATTGTCCAGCTGCCACGCCACCTGTGACATGTCGATTTCTGGTGTCTGGATCGAAACAACTGCATTTCGGTCAGTGAGATCTTTTTTTCCAATAATACGGATATGTCTGCCAGTATCGTCCAGTGCCTGCAGCTGTTCCAGAAAATAACCAGTGAGAGACAATTCTTTTTCATTTATCGCCTGCAAAGAATGCGTTTTCAAGAACAAAAGTGCTTCATGCAGTCCATAAATTCCAGGCAGATTAGGTGTCCCGGATTCAAAGCGATCCGGCATAAAATCCGGAATTTCTTCCGTATGAGATACACTTCCGGTACCGCCGGAAATCAGTGGTTCCATTTGTTCTGCCAATTCCTGGGAAACCAGGAAACCACCTGTCCCTTGTGGTCCCCGAAGTCCTTTATGTCCGGTAAAAGCTAACGCGTCAATATGCATTTTGTCCATATTAATTGGTACGATCCCAGCCGTCTGTGCAGAATCCACAACAAAATAAAGCTGGTGCCTCTGACAGATTTCCCCAAGGGCATCAAGGGGCATCCTGGTTCCGCATACATTGGAAGCATGTAAAGTGACAATAGCTTTCGTCTCAGGGCGGATCAGTTCTTCTACTTTTTCCAGAATCATAGAGCCGTCCGTTCTGCAAGGAATCCGGTCAAAGGAAATCCCTAAGGAAGCCAGCTGTACTACAGGTCTCATAACTGCATTGTGCTCCATGGCGGATACCAGAATATGGTCTCCTGGTTTTAAGAATCCTTTTAAAATAAAATTGAGACTGGTGGTGACATTCGGTGTAAAAATTACATTTTTGCATTTGGAAAAGTGGAAAAGTTCTGCCAGCAGCTGGCGTGTCTCATAAATAACTTCTTCTGCTGAGTAAGCACTGGAGTAGCAGCCGCGGTTCACGTTAACTCCGTTCATAGTCAGGTAATCCATCATAGCTTGTGCCACACCTGGAGCCTTTGGAAAAGAGGTGCTGGCCTGGTCGAGGTAAATTCGGTTCATGATTATATCCTTTCGCTTGGAAAATGGTTATTTAATATATCTATAATACCACGATTTATCGACAATATCTATAAATACTTAAAATAATCCCACATAATCAATTAGAGTTTTCTGACAAAAAATGCTAAAATAGAGGAAAGATTTGACAGTTATCTAAGGAGGAAAGAGTATGAAAGAAACATTGTCAAAGAAAGAAACACCCATAATCATCGGAGCCGGTGTCATCATCGGAATCATTGCAGTGGCTCTGGTATATTTCGGAAACCCTGCAAATATGGGCTTCTGCATTGCCTGCTTCCTGCGTGATACTTCAGGAGCACTGGGATTCCACAGTGCAGCTGCGGTTCAGTACATCCGCCCGGAAATTGTAGGACTGGTACTTGGCTCCTGCATTCTTGCTCTTGCAACCAAAGAATTTAAGCCAAGAGGCGGCTCCGCACCTGTTACCCGTTTTGTGATCGGAATGTTCGTTATGATCGGCTGTCTGATGTTCCTTGGCTGCCCATTCCGCATGATCCTTCGTCTGGCTGGCGGCGATTTCAACGCCATCTTTGGTTTGATCGGATTTATTGCTGGAATCCTTGCCGGAGTATTTTTCCTGAAAAAAGGCTATACTCTGAAACGTTCCTATAAAATGCAGCCGGTTGAAGGCGGCATTTTCCCAGTAGTGGAAATCGGAATTCTTCTGCTTCTTATTGCAGCACCTGCATTCATCCACTTCACAGAAGCTGACGGTGGTCCTGGAGCAAAGCATGCTGCAATTGCAATCTCCCTGATCGCAGGGCTTCTGGTAGGTGCACTTGCACAGAGAACCCGCCTGTGTATGGTTGGAGGAATCCGTGACGTGGTACTGTTTGGAGAGTGGAAGCTGCTTCTTGGATTTATTGCAATTCTGGTAAGTGCGTTGGTCGGAAACATGATCCTGGGATATTTTAATCCAGGATTTGCAGGACAACCTGTCGCACATACAGATGGTCTTTGGAATGCACTTGGAATGGCGCTTGCAGGATTTGGCTGTGTCCTTCTTGGAGGCTGCCCGCTTCGTCAGCTGGTTCTGGCTGGTGAAGGAAACACAGACTCCGCCATCACAGTATTTGGTCTGATGGCTGGTGCAGCTGTAGCACATAATTTCGGACTGGCATCTTCTGGAGAAGGCCCGACTGCAAATGGCAAGATCGCTGTTGTGATCGGTTTTGTGGTTCTGATCGTGATTGCGACAGTAAATTCCATGCGTAAGAATGAAGCGTGAAGTTGATTAAGGACGCTCATTTATAGTATATCTGTGTAAACAGACAATTCCGTTTAGTTGAAATAATGAAAAATCTAAGGAGATTAAGTGTATGAAAACAATAGATGCAAGAGGGCTTTCCTGCCCGGAACCTGTGATCCGTACTAAGAATGCGCTGGCATCCGGTGAGAAGGCATATACGGTAATGGTAGATAACGTAACAGCCAAAGAAAACGTATCCCGTTTCGCCCTGCATCAGGGATATAAGGTGTCTGTAAAAGAGGATGGGGAAGACTTTGTCCTCACTCTTGAGAAATAATGGGAGATTACATAGCCACATTTTTTTCCCATTTTGGAGCTATGTCTTTCAAGAAAAAATGTGAGAAAGAGGGATATCCGGCTACGATCATGCCGGTGCCAAGGAATTTAAGCTCTTCCTGCGGAACCTGCGTGAAATTCACAGGGGAAGCACAGACTGCGCAAAACTGGAACTCCGATGAAGTGGAGCAGCTGGTAAAAATACTTGAAACAGGAAGCTTTCAAGTTATATGGCATAGCTAAAGGTAAATAGAGAATAAGAGGAGAATGTGTTATGCCAGAAAACAGGCAGTCTAATTATGACCAGGTAATCGAGAACTGGAGATTGAAATTCCTGGAAATGGATCAGGAGGAACTGATTCGCAAATTTCAGCTGGAAGCTGATGAGGAGTTTCTTTATATCATCTACTTTTCAAAAAGATTTCGAATTGACCGAAAAAACGGATTCATTACAGAAGATGGGAAAAGCCCTGGATTTGATACGGTGATGAATATTTATAATACGTTTTACTATTCAGCAGCTCATCCTGTGGCATCGGGCAATCTGGTGGCTTTTCGCCAGGTGAAGAGAGTGTATCCTTTTGAGGCTGCTTACAGAAGGACGATTATTTTTAGGCTGCAGGAGCTTTTCGCCGGGAAAACAGAAGAATTAAGAAAAGCCTGTGAGGCTCTTGGGGGAACTTTGCTTCCTCAGGGAGATGTGGGGTATGTGCTTCCGGTATTTCCTTTTTTGAATATTGCAGTTTTGTTCTGGGATAAGGATGAGGAATTTGAAGCACAGGCAAACATGCTTTTTGATTCGGAAATCACAGAGTTCATGCATGAGGAAAACGTAGTGTGTGTGGCGGCGGACGCGGTGTATTATCTTACATTGGCTGCCGGAATGACGCCAGAGAAGATATATGCCCAATAGGGGATTATAATATAAAAAAGGTCGTATATGTCAGCGGCCTTTTTATATTGCAAAAAATACTGACCAAATCTTCTATATCATAAAGAGTTTTGCCAGATGAAATTTTTTTCTTGCAAACTTTATGTGACAACCTTACAACATTGTAAGATTCTGCCTGCATTTTGTAATCTGATTCGATGGCAGCAAGTGACTTTTTTAAGTATACTGTTTTTTGCAAGGAAGCGTATGAAAAAGCTCATTGATAAAGGAGAGGAGTAAAAAATGTCATTACTTGAAGTTACAAATCTGAAAAAAATATATACCACCCGTTTTGGCGGAAATAAGGTGCAGGCATTGACCAATGTGAATTTTTCTGTGGAAAAAGGTGAATTTGTTGCAATTATGGGAGAAAGCGGTTCCGGAAAAACTACACTTCTGAATATTCTTGCAACACTGGATAAACCTACTTCCGGAGACGTACTTCTGGATGGAAAAAGCCTGGGACACCTTTCTGATAAGGAGATTTCTACATTTCGAAGAAAAAATCTGGGCTTTGTGTTCCAGGATTTTAATCTTCTTGATACCTTCAGCCTGAGGGATAATATTTATCTGCCGCTGGTGCTGGCAGGTGAAGATTACCGGGAAATGGGGCAGAAAATCCGTCCTATTGCACAGGCTCTTCATATTTATGAGCTGCTGGAAAAATATCCTTATGAGGTCTCTGGAGGACAGAAACAAAGATGTGCAGTTGCCAGGGCTCTGATCACACAGCCGCGCCTGGTCCTTGCGGATGAACCCACAGGGGCTCTCGATTCCAAGGCTGCAAATGCTCTTCTGGACGTTTTCGGAGAGATAAACAGACAGGGCCAGACCATTCTCATGGTTACTCACAGCGCCCAGGCAGCCAGCCGGGCATCCAGGGTTCTGTTCATAAAAGATGGTGAAGTTTTCCACCAGATCTATCGCGGCGAGAAAACAAAAGAGGAGATGTACCAGATGATTTCCGATACCTTAACCATTTTGATGACGGGCGGTGAGTATCATGCGTAAGGGATTTTTTGCCAGGCTGGCAGTTGTAAACATCCGAAAAAACAAACAGATCTATGTGCCCTATATTCTGGCGTGTCTGTTCAATGTGGCAATGCTGTATATGATGCTTTTTATCAATCATAATGCAGGAATGAAAACGATCCGTCACAGTGGTGACGTGTTGATGATCACGACTATGGGAGTTGGCGTTATTGTTATTTTCTCCTTTATTTTCCTGTTGTACAGCAACAGTTTCCTCATGAAAAGAAGACAAAAGGAACTGGGACTTTACAACATTCTCGGTTTGGAAAAGAAGCATATCAGCAGGGTTATGATGCTGGAGAATCTGTTTAGTGCCTTGATCAGTTTTGTTGGCGGAATCCTTGTGGGAATTCTGGGAAGCAAGCTGGCGCTTCTGCTGCTCTTGAAACTGATCAAGGTTCCGGCGTCCTTTGGGTTCGAAGTCAGCGTTCCGGCAATCAGAATATGCCTGGAAGTGTTTGGAGCTATTTTTGTTTTGATCCTTCTGGTAAATATCAGGAAGGTTTACAAAACAAACCCGATTCAGCTTCTTCAGGCACAAAATGCAGGGGAAAAGGAACCAAAAGCAAAATGGCTGATGGCGGTTGCTGGTTTTATCTGTCTGTTTATCGGATATTATATTGCCATTACCACAGAGTCACCTCTTTCGGCGCTGGCGCTGTTCTTTGTGGCAGTGGTTCTGGTAATGGCAGGAACGTATCTTCTTTTTACAGCAGGAAGTATTGTGGTGCTCAAAGTTCTGCGCTGGAATAAGAAATTTTATTATAAAACCAAGAATTTTACTGCTGTTTCCGGTATGCTGTACCGCATGAAACAAAATGCAGTTGGACTTGCAAGTATCTGCATTCTGAGCACAGGCGTACTTCTGATGATCTCTTCTACGGTGTGCCTGAATTCCGGACTGGATGATATTATGAACAAACGCTGTCCGGCGGATGTGAATGTGCTGTACCGGGGAAATTCTTATGAAGATCTGGAAAAAATGAGAGAGAAATTACTGGGAAAAATTGAAAACCAGGTTTCTTATGAGAAAATTAACACCGAAATTGCTTTTTCATCTACGCTTGTGGGAAGCGAAGATGGGAGCTGGAAATTTGCAAATGTTGATGGGAGTTCCCTTATGGCAATGCCAGCCTCATTGGAAACCCTTACCGTGGTTCCACAGGAAGAGTATGCCAGGGTTACGGGAGAAGAGATTTCCCTTGCGCCAGGTGAAGTTCTTGCTTACCACAATGGAAAAACAGACGGTGAGACTCTGGAGATTCATAACAAGGTTTACCAGGTGAAAGAATGGCTGAAAAATTACCAGTATGTGGGAGATAATTTTTCTTCTATGGATTCTTTGAAGCTGGTTGTAAATGACGAAGACTTTTTTGCTTTGTTTTTGCAGCAGGAGAAAGTTTATCAAAGTGCAATGTCTCTGATGGAACTGGAAACGGATGTGTATCTGTCTGGAAGTGAAGAAGAAAAATATGCATCTGCCACCAAAGTAAGCGATCTTGCAGCGGAGCTTCTGGATTCCGAAAAAGCAGCTGGAACTATAGAAGTGGGAATGAACTACAATACTATAAAACAGGATCTGTATAACAGTTTTTACAGTATGTTCGGTGGAATTTTGTTCCTTGGAATTTTCCTTGGACTGCTGTTCCTGATGGGGGCGGCCATGATCATTTACTACAAGCAGGTTTCAGAGGGCTATGAGGATAAGGAACGGTTCGAGATCATGCAGAAGGTGGGCATGACTCATAAAGAGGTGAAATCTTCCATTCACAGACAGATCCTTATGGTATTTTTCCTTCCTCTTGGAATGGCAGCACTGCATATTGCTATGGCATTTCCTATGGTAAAGAGACTGCTGGCGCTGTTTAGCATGACAAACAGCGGTTTGTTTGCCAGATGCACGGTGGTGACATTATTGGTGTTTGCTTTGGTTTATGGCGTGATTTATGGGCTGACAGCGAAGGTTTATTACAAGATTGTAGAGAGAAAGTGAGAATACAAGGGATAATAGTTGAATTTATTAGTGTAAAGTGCTACAATGAGAGAGCCTGGGAGGCCAAAACTGTTTCCCAGGCTCTTTGCGTGACTACAGAAGAAACCGGAGGAAATCTCTCATGAAAAAAGAGAGCTTTAAACAAGGAATTACAGATGGAATCCCCATTGCCCTGGGGTATCTGGCTGTTTCCTTTACGTTTGGTATGATGGCGGTGCAGGGCGGACTGTCTATCTGGCAGGCGGTCTTGATTTCTTTGACGAATCTTACGTCAGCGGGACAATTTGCAGGTCTTGATATTATCATAGCAGGAGGTTCCTTATGGGAAATGGCACTTACTCAGCTGATTATCAATCTGAGATACTGTCTGATGTCGTTTTCCCTTTCACAGAAGCTAAGACGTGATGAAACTTGGGGGCATCGTTACGGAGTTGCATTTGGCGTAACAGATGAGATATTCGGAGTCAGTGCCAGTAAACCGGGGAAAGTCAGTGCGTTTTATAATTATGGTGTAATGAGTGTAGCAATCCCGGGATGGACCATTGGAACCCTGCTTGGAGCTATTTCAGGAAGTATTCTTCCTGATTTTATTATGAGTGCACTTGGAGTTGCCATTTATGGAATGTTTTTGGCTGTCATTATTCCGCCATCCAAGAAAAACAAAGCAGTGCTTCTGGTTGTTCTTGGAGCAATGGCAGTGAGCGCATTATTTGCCTGGGTTCCTGTATTATCGAAAGTCTCATCCGGATTTGTGATTATTATTACTACAATTCTGGTAGCCGGACTGGCAGCATGGCTTTGCCCGGTTGATGAAGAAAATGCCAAGGAGGAAGCTCATGAAGCCTAATGTTTATATTTATATCCTGGTTATGGCTGGCGTTACATATTTGATCCGTATGCTGCCATTGGCATTGGCGAAAAAGGAGATTACCAATCCTTTTATAAAATCATTTCTGTTTTATGTGCCCTATGCCTGTCTGGCAGCTATGACGTTTCCGGCGATTTTGTCGGCAACGGCAAGTGTAATTTCAGCTGTAGTGGGATTTGTAGTGGCGCTGATTGCAGCGTACAAAGAGAAGAGTCTGCTGACTGTGGCGCTTCTTGCCTGTGGTGCAGTATTTATTGTAGAAAGAATAATGGCCTTTGCAGTGTAAGCATTACAAAATGCCTACGGTCCGCAAGGGCCTTTTTATTGAGTCATTCTCCAAGAAATCCCAGATCAATTTCCCCATCAAATACAGTAGTCGCCGGACCAGTCATATAAACCTGATCGTCATTTTCGTCCCAGAAAATATTAAGATCGCCACCAAGAAGCTTCACGGTAACCGGCTGATCACGGTCAACCAGCCCGTTCAAAATAGAAGCAACTGCAACTGCGCAGGCACCTGTTCCACAAGCCAGAGTCTCACCGGAACCGCGCTCCCAGACTCTCATCTGGACAGTGTGTCGGTCGATGACTTTTACGAATTCGGTATTGACGCGGTCAGGGAAATTTATATGGTTTTCAAAAGATGGACCGATCTTTTCGATTTCCAGCCCGTCTACGTCATCCATGTATACGATGGCGTGAGGATTTCCCATGGAAACAGCTGTAAAGTGATAAATCTGTCCGTCTACTTCAATAGGGGCATTTACGACCTGCTCAGACTCAGATACAACTGGAATCAGAGAAGCCTGAAGAATAGGGGCGCCCATATTGACCTTTACCATACTGACTTTTCCGTCACGGATAGAAAGATCCAGATATTTCACGCCGCTTTTGGTCGCTACGCTGATACTGGTCTTGTTTACAATGCCGTAATCGTAAGCATACTTGGCTACACAGCGGATGCCATTGCCGCACATAGCACCCTGGGAACCATCCAGGTTGTACATATCCATCTCACAGTCTGCAATGTCAGACGGCTTAATCAGAATCAGTCCGTCTGAGCCAATTCCAAAATGTCTGTCACTCACAAATTTGGCAACTGCTGATGGATCTTTCACAGTTTCTTTAAAACAGTTCACATATACATAATCGTTGCCGATACCATGCATTTTTGTAAATTTCATAACAAATACCTCCTGTTTGGGCGGTTAACGCCTTGGTCATTCAATTATTTAATTACTCCACACAAATCATATCATAACACAGATCTGTTATCAAAAAGTGAATTTTTCCAAATAATGACAAAGAAGTTGGGGAAATTTATGGAAACTCTTGCATTTTTCCCAAAAGCTGATAAAATGAGGAAAAGATAGATGAATGAATATGCAGAAAGCATGAATAATTATGTCCCCATCTTGTGAAGTCGGTTGTTGTGGAAGAAATAAACAGCAACAGCTTACTATGTGGATGAAGATATAAGGAACTGGTTCTGTATATGAGATTAAGAGGAGGAAAAGAATATGAAAAAATTAGTAGCTCTTGCACTTGGCACAGTAATGGCAGTTTCCATGACTGCTGGCGTATCTGCTGCAACTGTTGAGTCAAAGGATGATCTTAAGAATGCAACAATCGGTGTACAGCTTGGTACAACCGGTGATATTGAAGCTAGTGAATATGAGGCTGACGGAGCAACTGTTAAGCGTTACAGCAAAGGAAGCGAAGCAATCCAGGCACTTATGGCCGGTCAGATTGACTGTGTGATCATCGACTCACAGCCAGCTCAGAAATTCGTTGAGAATGCAGACGGACTGAAGATCCTGGACGAGCCATTTGTTGAAGAAGAGTATGCAATCTGCCTGAAGAAAGGCAATGATGAGCTTCTTGACAAGATTAACGGCGCATTAAAAGAACTGAAAGAGGACGGAACTGTTGATGATATTATGAACAACTACATCGGTGATAACATTGGCGAGACACCATATGAGTCTCCGGAAGATGTAGACCGTTCCAACGGAACTCTTGTAATGGCAACAAACGCTGAGTTCGAGCCATATGAGTATCGTGAAGGTGATGAGGTTGTTGGTATCGACGCTGATATTGCACAGGCAATCTGTGATAAGCTTGGATATGAGCTTGAGATCGACGATATGGAGTTTGATGCAATCCTTGCCGCAGTACAGTCTGGAAAAGCTGATTTCGGTGCTGCCGGAATGACCGTTACAGAGGATCGTCTGGAGAGTGTTGATTTCACAGACACCTATGCAAATGCAAGCCAGGTTATCATTGTAAAAGCTGACTGATAGAAATAATACAGCATAAGCTGTCAGAGAAGTGTGAGTCACCTAGATGAATGCTGTTTGGGAAAAGCTTGGAATGTATAAGCTTTGGATACAGGCAGATCAAGGTGACTCATACTAATGTTACTGACTGAAAGAATGAAAACAGCCAGCATACAGTTCTGGCAGCTTTTCCTATATGGAATGGTGCCGAAAGAGAAGCAGGCACTGCACCATTAGATAAGCAAATAAAAAGGGAAATAATATGTTTGAAAAATTTGGACACGATTTTTATATCAATTTTATAAAAGATGACAGATACACCTGGCTGCTGGATGGTTTGAAAAATACCATGATCATCACAGTTTTCGCCCTGTTGATCGGTATCTGTATCGGTTTTCTGGTGGCAATTATCCGTTCTTCCCACGATAAATCCGGGAATTTTAAAATTGCCAACTCCATCTGCAGAGTTTATCTGACTGTGATCCGTGGAACACCTACTGTGATCCAGCTTCTGATCATGAACTTTGTAGTTTTTGGTTCTGTAAGCGTCAATGAGATTCTGGTAGGAAGTCTGGCATTTGGTATCAACTCAGGTGCCTACGTTGCGGAGATCGTCCGTTCCGGAATCATGTCAATTGACCAGGGACAGACAGAGGCAGGACGTAGCCTGGGACTTAATTTTACCCAGACCATGCGTCTTATTATCATTCCACAGGCGTTTAAGAATGTGCTTCCTGCACTGGTAAATGAGTTTATCGTGCTGATCAAGGAAACTTCTATTATCGGTTACATCGGAATGATGGACCTGACCAAGGGTGCAATGCTGATCCAGAGCCGTACCTACAATGCTTTTATGCCTCTTCTGGCAGCAGCTGCAATTTATCTGATCGTGGTCATGGTACTGACCTTCTTTATGAATAAACTGGAGAGGAGACTGAGAACCAGTGAGCGTTGATAAGAGTAAAGTTTTGATCCAGGTACAGGATCTGAAAAAAGCGTTTGGATCCAATCAGGTTCTGGATGGAATTTCCACAGATATTTGTCAGGGCGAGGTTGTTGCCATTATCGGACCATCTGGCTCTGGTAAATCTACTTTCCTTCGTTCTCTCAACCTTCTGGAGGAGCCTACAGGAGGTAAAATCCTGTTTGAAGGAACAGATATCACAGATCCCAAGGTTGACATAAATCGACATCGTCAGAAGATCGGAATGGTTTTCCAGCAGTTTAATCTGTTTCCACACAAGACGGTAAAGCAGAATATTATGATGGCACCGGTTGCCCTGAAACTGATGACAAAGGAAGAGGCTTCCAGACGTGCGGACGAGCTTCTTGCCCGTGTGGGACTTCCAGATAAGGCAAATGCTTATCCGGATATGCTTTCCGGTGGTCAGAAGCAGCGTATTGCCATTGCAAGATCCCTTGCCATGAATCCGGATGTTATGCTTTTTGACGAGCCTACTTCTGCACTTGATCCGGAGATGGTTGGAGAGGTTCTGGAGCTGATGAAAGAGCTTGCAAAGAGCGGCATGACTATGGTTGTAGTTACTCACGAGATGGGATTTGCAAGAGAGGTTGCAACAAGAGTTTTATTTATTGATGACGGCAAAATTCAGGAACAGAATGCGCCGAAGGAGTTTTTTGAAAATCCGCAGAATCCGCGATTGAAGGAGTTTTTGTCTAAGGTTCTGTAAAAAGAAAAAAGACAACCTTTTCCATTGGTTTAAATGGGACTGAGGTTGTCTTTTTTTTGTGTGAAAAAACGCGGTGATTTAAAATCCTATGCGTTTTTCTTCATTTCTTTATAACAATATTTGATGATTTCTTTCCTTGTGACAATTCCGATAAAGTGATCCTGATCATCTATAACCGGAACAAAGTTCTGGTTGATTGCGCGGTCCAGGAGATCCTCCATGTCGCAGTCAACGTGTACCGGTTTGTAGGTGGCTCTTCTGGAGATAGCCATAACCGGTACTTCCTCGGCTGTTTTCATATCCGTGATGTTCAGATTTTTCATTCCCCAGAGAAGGTCACCCTCAGAAATAGTACCTACGTATTTTCCCTCTGGATTCAGAATAGGAATACAGGAAAACTTCCGGTGTTCCATTTTCTCAAGAGTCTGCCTCAAAGTTTCATTCTCGAAAATGTAGGCAATATCACTTTTCGGTGTTAAGAAAAAAAGTATATTCAATTTGATCCCTCGATTCTATTTTACAGAAGTGGAATACCGCCTTTAGCAGCTTCTTCCTGCATTTCCTTAGGCCACAGGGAAACATGTACTTCTCCAATATGAGCCTTGCGCAGGAAGAACATACAGATACGGGACTGACCGATACCGCCGCCGATGGTGTATGGAAGTTCTTTATTCAGAATGGCCTTCTGGAATGGGAGCTCTCTGCGGTCGTCACAGCCGGCTTCTGTAAGCTGTTTGTCAAGTGCTGTCTCGTCTACACGGATACCCATGGAAGATAGTTCAAGGGCAATGTCCAGTACAGGATAGTATACCAGAATATCGCCGTTTAATTCCCAGTCATCATAGTCTGGAGCACGTCCGTCGTGGCGTTCGCCGTTTGTCAGTTTTTTACCTACCTGCATAAGGAAAACAGCGCCTTTTTCTTTGACGATCTTGTATTCTCTTTCCTTAGGGGTAAGATCCGGATACATGTCTACAAGCTCTTCTGTGGAGACAAATGCGATCTCTCTTGGAAGAATTTCTTCTATGTAGTCATACTGTACTGCCATGTATTTCTCTGTCTTGCGGAGTACGCTGTAGATAGCACGGACAGTGTTAATGAGAGTTTCTACATTTCTCTCTTCTTTGGTGATGATCTTCTCCCAGTCCCACTGGTCTACATAGATGGAATGGATGTTGTCAACATCCTCATCACGGCGGATGGCAACCATATCGGTGTATAAGCCCTCACCTACAGAGAAACCATATTTCTTCAGTGCATAACGCTTCCATTTTGCAAGAGAATGTACGATTTCAGCGTTGCAGTCCATGCCTTTGATGTCAAAGCTTACCGGACGCTCCACGCCGTTCAGGTTATCATTGAGGCCGGAACTTGGATCTACAAATATAGGTGCGGAGACACGCAGAAGGTTCAGCTTCTGTGCAAGTGTCTGCTGGAAAAAATCTTTCACAGTTTTAATTGCTACCTGAGTATCATGAAGATTAAGGTCTGCATGATAGCCCATAGGAATTTTTAATTGTTCCATGGGAATCCTCCTTGTTGATTGTGTTAATCTCTGTTTTCTGTTCACGATAATGTTCTGTGGTTACTAAAACGTAAACAGGAACAATCTCGGTTTATTATAACAGGTATTTTCCCGCTTGGCAATTTAGACCTTGCAAGAAATATGCAAAAAAGATACAATAAAAGACAAAGAATGTGATGATTTTTCCCTGTTGGAGCAAAAACAGGAATTACAGGTTGTGGTGAAACAGAATAACCAGAGAACCGGGAGGATGTCTATGGAGAAAAAAAGGTGCCAGGTCTGCGATGGGCCTGTTGTAAATGGCAGATGTAAGCTGTGTGGAATGCCTTATAGAAATGATGAGACTTTGTATCATCTGAATGAGAACAGAAGTGACCATTACCGTCATGCTACCAGCCGGGCGCGGGCAATCATGCGCCAGGAGGAAATCCCGCTGGGAGATAAGAAGGCTGGAAGTGCTGCATATAAGACCGGGACCGGAACAGGCGTGGCAGGAGCCGGAAATAAATATGATCAGAAAACGGGAACTGGAAGTTCTAAGTCACTGGCTGGTGCAGGCACAGGGAATTTTTATAATAAGGGAAGTGTGAAAGCAGGAAGTACATATGGAGGCAGCACTGGCGCTGCTAAGAATGGAAATAAGGTCTCTGTCCCTGCTGGGAATTATAATTCCAAGAGCAGACAAGGTACAGCTGGAACTTACAGCACTACAGCTAAAAAAAGCAGTGTTTACACCCAGAAACCGGTAAAAAAGAAAAAAGGCTCCCTTTTTGGATGGCTCATGGTCCTGGTGATCATTTGTGCAAGCTTACCGGAAATCCGGGATTCCCTAAAGGACAGCCTTGCTCCGATACTTGAAGAAGAATTTGGAGATATGTTCGGCTCTGGGGCTGATTCAGCCTCTTATAAACTGATGGCGGGAGATGTGCTGGAGGTTGGGGAAAATGTGGATGGAGGCATTGTCCCAGGATATTACATTGCTTCCTGTTCAAATGGTTTTGTGAGTTTTATGATCATGGGAGAAGATGGTGAAAACGGAAGCATGACAGTGACAGATGGCGTGGAGCGTAAGATTACCCTGAAAGAGGGAGATCTGATCGGAATCATAAATACAGAGTCAGAGGATTCCTCATTGATGCTTACTGCTCGTTGAGATTGGGGAAATAATAGTAAAATAATAGTAAAAAAAGGAACCTCGTCAGATGAGTACTTATTTCGTCGGAGGTTCCTTTTTGTATGTTTAGAGCGTATTTGAAAAATCATTCCCGCAAATTGTGACGCACATCTTGCAGAAAGCCTTTTTCAAACACTCTCTAGCGGATGGTAGTTCCTGTTTTTCCTTCATAGCCCTCTTTGGCATGAGCCATATCGGTAATCACAGTGCTCCGGCCTTCCCCTTTCTCAATAAAGGAAATACCTGCTTCGATTTTGGGAAGCATGGAACCGGAAGCAAACTGGTTCTCTTCGATGTATTTCTTAGCGTCTGCTACAGTGATGCTGCCAAGCTTCTGCTCATTTACCTGACCGTGGTTCAGACTTACGTTCTCTACACTTGTGAGAATCAGAAGAGTATCGGCATTTAATTCTTCCGCAAGAAGTCCTGCAGCAAGATCTTTCTCAATGATGGCACTGGCACCGTGAAGGTTGATGCCCTGCTCAAGCACTGGAATTCCACCGCCGCCGGCTGCGATAACAACCTGGTCTGCATTGAGAAGTGCTCGTATGGTCTCAAGCTCTACAATTCTCTGTGGCTTCGGAGCTGCTACGATTCGTCTGTATCCGCCATCAGCAAGTCTGGTGACAAAGTTTCCTTTTTCTTCTTCTGCTTCAGCTTCTTCCTCAGTGAGAACACGTCCGATAATTTTCTCCGGATCTGCAAAAGCGTCGTCATATGGATCAATAACAGTCTGGGTAAGAATGGTAGCAACAGGTTTGTAAATTCCGCGGCTGATAAATTCAGAGCGGATCGCATTCTGAAGGTCATATCCAATGTAGCCCTGGCTCATTGCGGAGCAGACTGACATAGGAGCGAATGTATAATCCGGGTGTGTCTTTCCAAATTCATTCATTGCAGTGTGGATCATGCCGATCTGTGGGCCATTGCTGTGGGAGATTACCACCTTGGCCCCCTCTTCAACAAGATCTGCGATTGCTTTTGCTGCGGCTTTGGTGGCTACTTTCTGCTCTGGAAGTGTGGTGCCGAGAGCTCTGTGACCTAATGCAACTACTACGATTTTTTCACTCATAGGAGATACCTCGTTTCTGTCAAGAATATAATGCGGATATCAGAGTTAAGTGGATTACTGTGAAAGTATTCACAGCAACATGAATGATTTCTCCGGACATCCTTGTGTAATATCTTCCATTATAAAAGCTAAGGGTGGGAATTGCAATAGAAAAGTCCTTGAAACAGGAAAAGCCATCCGCATCAAGCAGATGGCTCATTTCCTATATTTTTGAGGGGGGAGATAGAGAGTGGTTTTTCATCTATCCGAAATTCATTATATCGGCAATTTGTGAGGAAAATGTGTCTCAAATCTAAAAGAAATCGAAAAAATATGAAATGAAAATAAAATCCGACCCTTTATTGCATTTAAAGACCAAGTGTGGTAAAGTAAACCTATCTTGTTTCTGCATTCTGCAGAAAAGAATTTCTACCGCGCCGGTTCGGCGCAAGATAACCCGTTTTTTGAAGGAAACCTGTTAACCTGGGCGTTTTATACGCTTTTTTGAAAATGGATGCATACAATGGCAAGGCAAATTTGCTTCAGAATGCTGTGAATAGGATCTGTTTAAGTGAGAAAGGTGTGATTCCCATGTGCTGTCAGTGACTCATTTATATGGTGATGTCGCCAGTAGGCGGCAAGTCCGTTTTGTAAAATAGTAGTTTAATAACAGAGATTAGTGAAAAATAGGGGTAGAAAAGGAGAAGTTATAATGAAAAACAGAATATGGAAAAAGATACTGACAGTGGGAGTAAGTCTGCTTGCAGAAGCCGGGATGCTGGTTGGATGCACGGCGCAGCCGGCAGTGGCATATGGTGCAGAAATGGAAGGCGGGTTATCTGTTGCCCAAGATGCGGCGTGGACAGATTTACAGAAATTTCAGGCGGTGATTTCTGTAAAGGCAGATGGGCTGGCGTCACTTACGTGGGAAAATGAAAACCAGGAATATGAAAGTGGCGATGAAAATTTATTCAGCAGTGGAAATCAGGACGGGAGCCTGGAAAATGATCAATATGATTTTTCGGATGAAACAATACCTCATCCAACATCTTACGAACTGGTAGTCTGGCTTTCTGAATATTTTCAGCCAGATGCTTCGTTTATGGCACCTGAAGGCTGCCTGAAAGAGGAGCTTCCTATCGAGACTGCTGACGGAAGATCCAGCAGTATAACCGGATTCCGCTGGAAAATAAATCCGGGAGAACAGGGCAAACAGCTGAAAATTCCGGTTACCTTGCGGGATGAATATCGTTTTCCAGCAGAAAAACATACAGTTCCTACCTGTCAGGATATTTTGCATGCAAATGGTGCTATAAGCGGAGAAGAAAATGGAGGCGGAGTTTACATTGTAAAAAAAGTGGAAAATGAAAAAACCATTTTGTGTAAAGCTTTATCTAAGAATCTGGAGATACCAGCTGCACACATGGATTTTTCAGTGGAGATGGAAGCCAAGGAAAAGGCGCTTTATACTGGAAAACGCATTCATATGGCAGTGAATCTGACAAATAATGGTCAGGTACCTTTTTATAAAATTTCCCTTCAGGCCAAAGTAAAAGAACAGGAACTGGTACCTGTGTGGGAAAAGGAGCCTGGCCTTGAAGTTTCGGAAAGTGGTGCAGTGCTGGAAAGCCTTTCCGCAGGGGAAACACGAATCCTGTCTTTTTATATAGATCCGGACATGGATCAGAAAAGTAATCTGGAGCTGGAGCTTTTTGCAAAAACAGAAAATCCGGTTTCGTTGGAGAAAGCAGCAGAAAAACAGTTAACATTACAGCAGGGAAAAGCCTCTTTTACGGTAAAGAAAACAGCTGACTGCGACAACGCCAGCCCTGGGGAGACTGTGACTTATCAGATCAGTATTCACAATACCGGGGAGGTGACTCTGCATTCCGTAGTTACTACAGAACGTTTCGGGCTTGCCGGAGTAACAGCTACTTTTCAGGAACAGAGAGGTATAACCCTGAATAAAAGCAGGACTCAGGCGAAAATCCAGGAAATCGCACCTGGTGGCTGTGTGAATTTAAAGGCAAAAGTTGTACTTCCAAAAGATCTGAAAGACCAGAATCTGATGAATCAGATTATTGTAGTTACTGACGAGACTGGTGAGGAAAGCGCAGTGCGGGATCAGGCAACCATCCGTGTGGAAGATAAGGAGAAGGATGGAAATGGAAATGGAAGCGGAAACGGAAATGGGGGTGGAAATGGAGATGGAACTGGCATAGGCAGTGGGAATAATGATGGTAGCACAATGGCTGCGTCCACCTCTCCAAAAACAGGGGATACTTCCCACAAAGAGCTGTTTCAGGTACTGATTCTGCTTTCGTTTCTTTTTTCCGCTGTAGCCGCCAGAAGAATGTTTGGAGGCAATGCTCACAGATGACCCGTGAATGGAAACTATAATGTGAGGTGAACGGTTACTGCTTTTTTAACAGGAAAGATTGAAAACAAATTCTGTGTGTGATATTCTATAAAAGAGTATGCGTTGCTGTATGATGTCACCAGATTAGAGCGTGTTTGAAAAATCATTCCCGCAAATTGTGACGCACATCTTGCTGAAAGTCTTTTTCAAATAAGCTCTGGCGTGATTTTAAAGCAACGTCAATATAGGGAGGCATATATTATGAAATTATCATCCTTATTAGAGAAGTTAGAATACACCTGCGTGCAGGGGAGCACAGAGCAGGAAGTCACTGGTGTTGTTTATGATTCCAGAAAGGTAACAGACGGCTCTCTGTTTATCTGTATCAGAGGTGCTGTTGTAGATGGACATAAATTTATCCCGGATGTGACAGCAAAAGGTGCTAAAGTTCTGATAGTAGAAGAGGAGGTTTCTGCACCGTCAGATGTTACGGTTATCCAGGTGACAGACACCAGATATGCTATGGCATTTATTTCAGCGGCCTGGTTTGGACATCCGGCAGAGAAGCTGAAAACAATCGGAATTACCGGAACCAAGGGAAAAACCACTACTACCTATATGGTAAAATCCATTCTGGAAAATGCTGGATACAAGGTTGGTCTGATCGGTACTATTGAGGCAATTATCGGAAATAAGATAATACCTGCTTCTAATACCACACCAGAATCCTATGTAGTTCAGGAGTATTTTCACGAAATGGTGGAAGCTGGCTGTGATTGTGTGGTTATGGAAGTTTCCTCACAGGGGCTGATGCTGCATCGTACTCAGGGATTTGTGTTTGATTTTGGAATTTTTACAAATATTGAACCAGATCATATTGGTCCAAACGAGCACAAGGACTTTGACCATTATCTGTCTTGTAAAGCTATGCTTCTCAAGCAGTGCCGCGTAGGAATTGTAAACCGTGATGATGAGCATTTTGACAGAATTGTAGAGGGACATACCTGTACTCTGGAAACCTATGGCTTTTCAAAAGAAGCAGACCTTCGCGCTGAGGATGCCAGACTGATTGGCGGAAAAGGTTATCTTGGAATTTCCTATCAGCTGAAGGGGCTTATGGATTTCCCTGTTGAAATCGACATCCCGGGTAAATTCAGTATTTACAACTCTCTTACCGCTATTGCAATCTGCCGTCATTTTAAGGTTTCCCAGGAAAATATCCTGAAGGCTCTGAAGGTAGCAAAAGTAAAAGGCCGTATTGAGATGGTGAAAGTATCTGATGAATTTACTCTGATGATTGATTATGCACATAATGCAATGGCTTTGGAAAGTCTTCTTACTACATTGCGTGAGTATCATCCACACAGACTGGTCTGCCTGTTTGGTTGTGGCGGAAACCGCTCCAGGCTTCGCCGTTATGAGATGGGAGAAGTTTCCGGTCGTCTGGCAGATCTGACCATCATTACTTCTGATAATCCGCGAGATGAGGAGCCTCAGGCTATTATTGATGACATCAAGGTTGGCATGGCGAAGACAGAAGGTAAATATGTGGAGATTCCAGACCGCAAGGAAGCAATCGCTTATGCCATCCATCACGGAGAACCAGGGGATATTGTGGTGCTGGCTGGTAAAGGTCATGAAGATTACCAGGAAATCAAAGGCAAAAAATATCCTATGGATGAGCGTGTGTTGATCGCTGATATTCTTGCTGGAAAGTAAAACATGACATATGCAGATATTATTGTAGACATTTCCCATGAGAAGCTGGATAAAAGCTTTCAATATCTGGTTCCGGAGAAACTGAAGGACGAGATACAGGTGGGAATGGTGGTTTCCATTCCATTTGGAAGAGGAAATCATGTGCGCAAGGGATATGTAGTGGGGATTTCTGGTGAGCCTAAGGTAAAGGGAATCCAGCTCAAGTCTGTTGCCGGTATTGAAAATGATCAGGAAACCACAGAATCCAGGCTGATCGCGTTGGCAGGGTGGATGAAAGAAAATTACGGCTCTACCATGATCCAGGCTCTGAAAACAGTTCTTCCTATTCAGAAAAAGATGAAAGCCCAGGAAAAAAGGTGGATAACCCTTCTGATTTCCAGAGAAGATGGGGAAAAGCTTCTGGAAGAGCTTAGCATGACCAGATTTAAAGCACGTATTCGCCTTTTGGAAGCACTCTTACAGAATAAAAATGGGAAAATTGAGACTGCCTGGGCTTCAAAGGAACTTGGCACTACGGCTTCTGTCCTGAAATATTTTGAAGAACAGGGGATTGCTTCTGTGGAGTCAGATGAAGTGTACAGAAATGCAATTGCAGATGCAGAAAATATTCCGCATGTGGCACCAGCAGTATTAAGTATATCCCAGCAAATGGCTGTGAATCATATCTTATCAGAATGGGAACGCCCGGATCCGAGGCCGGTTCTTCTTCACGGAGTTACCGGCAGCGGAAAAACGGAAGTATATATGGAGCTGATCGATAAGGTGATAAAGGAAGGCGGTCAGGCAATCGTGCTGATTCCGGAAATTGCGCTGACTTATCAGACTGTACGGCGATTTTATGGTCGTTTTGGTGATAAGGTGTCGGTAATTAACTCCAGACTTTCCCAGGGAGAGCGTTATGATCAGTTTAGAAGAGCCAAACAGGGAGAACTGCAGGTTATGGTGGGACCCCGTTCAGCACTTTTTACTCCTTTTGGAAGGCTGAGGCTGATCATTATTGATGAGGAGCATGAATCTTCTTATAAAAGTGAAAACAGTCCAAGGTATCACGCCCGGGAAACGGCTATACACAGAGCAAAGATGGAAGGCGCAAGAGTAATTCTTGGTTCTGCAACTCCATCTATGGAAGCGTATTACAGGGCGAAAGAAGGAGAATATGTCCTTGTAAAGCTGGAAGCCAGATTTGAAGAAAGACCTCTTCCCAGGGTATCAATTATTGACATGAGGGAACAACTAAAAAAAGGAAACCGCCTTGCCCTCAGTCTGGAACTGAGAGAAGACCTGAGCCAGTGCCTGAAAAAAGGGGAGCAGGCCATGTTGTTTCTCAACCGCCGTGGCTACGCAGGGTTTGTTTCATGCCGTTCCTGCGGTCATGTAATGAAATGTCCTCACTGTGACGTTTCCTTAAGTGAGCATAATGGCAGAAAGCTGATCTGTCATTATTGTGGTTATGAAACTGTGAAACCGGACAAATGTCCAGTCTGTTCTTCCCCATATATAGGCGGTTTTAAAGCGGGAACCCAGCAGATCCAGCAGGTGGTAGAAAAAGAATTTCCAGAGGCAAGAGTTCTTCGAATGGATTACGACACTACAAGAGCTAAGGGAAGCTATGAAAAAATTCTGTCTGCTTTTTCCAGGCATGAGGCCGATATTTTGATTGGAACCCAGATGATCGTCAAGGGACATGATTTCCCGGATGTTACGCTTGTGGGGATCCTTGCTGCAGACTTATCCCTAAATGCTGATGATTATCGCAGTGGTGAGCGCACTTTTCAGCTTCTTACCCAGGCGGTGGGACGAGCAGGAAGAGGAAGGAAAGAAGGCCATGCCCTGATCCAGACTTATAGTCCGGATCATTACAGCATCCAGACAGCTGCAAAGCAGGATTACGAAGAATTTTACCAGGAAGAGATGGGATACCGTCTTCTTATGGATTATCCTCCGGCTGCCCATATGATGGCAGTGCTTGGTTCTTCAGAGGATGAGAAGCTTCTTGAGACAGCCATGCACTATCTTGGTCTGTTTACAGGAAAAATATATGCGGGAAAAGATCTTCATGTGATCGGTCCCGCCCCTGCGTCTGTAGGGAAAGTAAAGGATGTATACAGAAGAGTACTTTATCTGAAACATGAGAATTATGATCTGCTTGTCCGGATAAAGGACAGGCTGGAGGAATATATAGAAATCAATTCCGGCTTCAGAAAAGTTAACATACAATTTGATTTTTCATAAGGCGAAATACCGGAAATAAAGGGCTGCGTTAAGGTGCAGGGCTTTGGAACGATGGGTATTTCCAAATTCAAAGATAAAGGAGATAACACAGAGATGGCACTTAGAACAATCAGAACAGAGGGAGATTCCGTTTTAGAAAAAATCTGCAGACCAGTAGAGAAAATCGACAAACGTACAAAGGATCTGGTAGGAGACATGCTGGAAACCATGTATGACGCATGCGGTGTTGGCCTTGCAGCTCCCCAGGTGGGTATATTAAAGAGAATTGTAGTGATTGATATTGGAGATGGTCCAATTATTCTTATCAATCCGGAAATTCTTATGACATCTGGTGAGCAGACTGGCGAGGAGGGATGTTTAAGTGTTCCGGGAATGTCCGGTCAGGTTACCCGCCCAAATTATGTGAAGGTAAAAGCTCTTGATATGGATATGAATGAGCAGATATATGAAGGAGAAGGACTCCTTGCTCGTGCATTTTGTCATGAGCTGGATCATCTTGACGGAAAAATGTACACACGTCTGGTTGAAGGTGAATTACATCATGTAAGTTATGACAATGAGGAGGAAGAGGAATAAATGAAAATTGTTTATATGGGAACGCCGGATTTTGCAGTCAATCCCCTTCATGCACTGGCTGAAGCTGGCTATGAGGTGACAGGTGTTGTGACCCAGCCGGATAAGCCGAAGGGAAGGGGAAAGAGCATGCTTCCCACTCCTGTAAAGGAAGAGGCATTGAAACATGGGTTCCCGGTTTACCAGCCTGTGAAGGTACGCGATCCGGAATTTTTACAGGTTCTGGAGAAAATGGAACCCGATATTATTGTGGTAGCTGCCTTTGGACAGATCATTCCCAAAAGCATTCTGGAGCTTCCGAAATACGGATGTATTAACATCCATGCATCCCTGCTTCCAAAATACCGCGGTGCAGCTCCTATTCAGCAGGCAGTTATTGATGGGGAAAAGGAGTCAGGTGTTACGATCATGAGAATGGGCACAGGTCTTGATACAGGAGATATGATTTCAAAAATCGTAGTGCCGATTGCAAAAGATGAGACGGGCGGAACTCTGTTTGATAAGCTTGCAGAAGCAGGAGCGAAGCTTCTTGTTGAGACATTGCCTCACATTTTTGATGGCACAGCTGTTTACGAGAAACAGCCGGAGGAAAGCCCTACTCCCTATGCCGGTATGATCACCAAACAGATGGGATTGATCAATTTCGGGAAATCAGCCGAGGAACTGGAAAGACTGGTGCGAGGTTTAAATCCGTGGCCAAGTGCATTTACTTTCTGGAATGGAAAAACTTTGAAGGTATGGGAAAGCTTTGTAGTAAAAAGTGAAGAAGCTGGCGCAGAAAAGTCAGAACCTGGAACGGTAGTAAAAACAGACAAAAAAGGAATTTACGTGGCTTGCGGTGAGGATGTTCTGGTACTTTCACAGGTACAGCTAGAAGGAAAAAAGAGAATGGATGCGGATGCATTCCTTCGAGGATGTCATATAGAAACCGGAAGCAGATTCACAGATAAAAAGGAGTGATCTTATGTACGGATATGGGTATCCTTATGGATTTTATGTTGATCCTACTTATGTATTGCTGATCATTGGAATGGTGCTGGCACTGGCTGCATCTGGAAAGATGAAAAGCACTTTTGCACGTTATCAGCAGGTGCGCAGCCATTCAGGTCTTACAGGAGCTCAGACTGCCCAGAGGATTTTAAATGCAGCCGGAATTTACGACGTAACGATTGTTCCAATTTCCGGAAGCCTTACAGATCATTATGATCCGAGAACAAAGAGGCTGGCACTTTCACAGGACGTATATGGAAGAACTTCTGTGGCAGCTGTATGTGTCGCTGCCCATGAGTGTGGTCATGCCATTCAGCACAATATAAATTATGCACCGCTGAATATCCGTTCAGCTATTGTTCCGGTGGCAAATATCGGATCTTCCCTTTCCTGGCCGATTTTTCTTCTGGGACTGATCCTTTCCATACCGGCACTTACAACTGTAGGAATTGTGCTGTTTTCACTGGCGGTACTGTTTCAGCTTGTAACACTTCCGGTAGAATTCAATGCTTCCTCAAGAGCTTTAAAAATGCTGGAAAGCACAGGAATTTTAAGCCACGAGGAAAACAAAGGTGCGAAGAAGGTTCTTACAGCGGCAGCCCTTACTTATGTAGCAGCTCTTGCTTCTTCCATTTTACAGCTTCTGAGACTGATCATACTTTCCGGAGGTAGAAGACGGGATGATTAACGGAATCAATTCCAGGGAGATGATCCTGGAAATTTTACTTGAAATCGAAGAGGGCGAGCACAGTCACGTGGCAATTCGGAATGCCCTTTCCAAATATCAGTTCCTTCCCAAACAGGACCGGGCATTTATCACCCGTGTCTGTGAAGGAACGCTGGAATACCGGATCCAGATTGATTACATTATCAATTCTTTTTCCAAGGTGACAGTTGATAAGATGAAGCCTGCAATCCGGGAAATTTTAAGAAGTGCAGTATATCAGCTGAAATACATGGATAGTGTGCCAGACAGCGCAGTGTGCAATGAGGCTGTGAAGCTGGCGCAGAGAAAAGGTTTTTATAATCTGAAGCCTTTTGTAAATGGTGTTCTTCGTACCATAGCCCGGGAAATGGATCAGGTCCGGTTCCCTCAAAAAGAAGATGATCTGTTGAAATATCTTTCTGTAAAGTATTCCATGCCAGAGGTGCTGGTAACCAGGTGGCTGGAAGCCTATGGAGAAGAAACAACAGAGAAGATACTGGCGGATTTTCTTACGGAACATCCTCTTACCATCAGATGCCGGACTTATCTGAATTCCAAGGAAGAGGTTATAAAAAGCCTGGAAAGTCAGGGCGTTCATGTAGCGCCTGCTCCATATCTGCCTTATGCATACAGCATTTCTGAATTTAATCATATTCTTGCACTGGATGCTTTTATCAAGGGTAAAATTGTCGTGCAGGATGTTAGTTCCATGCTGGTTGCGGAGGTTGCAGATCCGAAGAAGGGTGATTATGTTATTGACGTGTGTGCTGCGCCAGGTGGAAAGAGTCTTCATATGGGAGACAAGATGGAGGGATATGGAACGGTAGATGCAAGAGATGTAAGCCAGTATAAAGTCAATCTGATCGAAGAAAACATCCAGCGTACCAATTCTATTAATGTACAGGCAAGAGTGCAGGATGCTACTATTTTTGATCAGGATTCAGAACTGCTTGCAGATGTCGTAATTGCAGATGTACCTTGTTCCGGGTATGGAGTGATCGGCAAGAAGCCGGAGATCAAATACCGTGTTACGCCACAGAAACAGGATGAAATAGTGATTCTGCAGAGAACCATTCTGGATCGCGCAGCAAACTATGTGAAGCCAAGAGGAGAGCTGATCTTCAGTACCTGTACCATTGCAAAAGAAGAAAACGAAGAGAACATGATGTGGTTTTTGAATAATTATCCGTTTAAGCTGGAGAGCCTGGATCCTTATCTTCCAGAGGAGCTGCACTCAGAGACAACTGCACTTGGATATCTGCAGCTGCTCCCGGGAGTACATAAGACAGACGGTTTCTTTATTGCGAAATTCAGAAGAAAATAGGAATATAAATATGACAGACATTAAGTCGATGACGAAAGACGAACTGAAAAATCTGATGACCGAACTGGGAGAGAAACCCTTTCGGGCAAAGCAGATCTACAGCTGGTTACATGAACATCTGGTAACCTCTTATGATGAGATGGGAAACATACCAGGAAAACTAAAAGAAAAACTGAAAGACTATCCCATAGCGGCATTGGAAATGGTGGATGAACAGGTTTCTGCCATTGACGGCACAAGAAAATATCTGTTCCGCCTTTCTGATGGAAATGTGATCGAGAGTGTTCTTATGCGTTATAAGCATGGAAATTCCGTATGTATTTCGTCACAGGTAGGCTGTAAAATGGGGTGCCGTTTTTGTGCTTCCACTATTGGAGGCTGGACAAGAAACCTTCTTCCTTCGGAAATGCTGGATCAGATTTACAGGATCCAGAGCATAACGGGAGAGCGGGTATCTAATGTAGTAGTAATGGGAACTGGCGAACCTATGGATAATTATGATAATATTGTACGCTTTGTACATCTGCTTTCCGATGAAAATGGTCTTAACATCAGCCAGAGGAATATCACCGTATCGACCTGCGGAATTGTTCCAAAAATTTATGAGCTTGCAAAGGAAAAACTGCAGATTACCCTTGCCTTGTCTCTGCATGCACCAAATGATGAAAAAAGACAGGAGCTTATGCCTATTGCACAGCGGTACAGTATGGACGAAGTCCTGGATGCATGCCGCAATTATTTTCAGGAGACTGGAAGGAGAATTACTTTTGAATACAGTCTTGTGGCTGGTGTTAATGACAGTGACGAAGATGCAAGAGAGTTGAGCAGCAGAATCCATGATATTAACTGTCATGTAAATCTAATCCCGGTAAACCCTATTAAGGAGCGTTCTTACAGGCGTTCTACGCATCAGGCTGTAGAGAATTTTAAAATAAAACTTGAAAAATGCGGAATTAATGTTACTATTAGAAGGGAAATGGGCAGTGACATAGACGGTGCCTGTGGACAATTACGAAAAAGTTATATGGAAAAAAGTTACGATCCGCAGTAACGAAAAACTGGTGTTTCTATGTTGAACAACAGTACGAAAAGGACAGAAAGCGAGAAGTGACATGAGGGTATATTCAGCTACGAATATAGGAATGAAGCGGAAGATGAACCAGGATTATGTGTTCGCTTCCCAGGACACAGTTGGAAATCTCCCGAACCTCTTTGCTGTTGCTGATGGAATGGGAGGGCACAATGCAGGTGATTATGCTTCCTCTCACGCGGTCAGGATACTGGTAGATGAAATCAGGGAGGATACGGATTATAATCCTGTAAAGGTAATCCGTCATGCCATTGAGACTGCGAACACAGAAATTATAGAACAGGCGCAGAAGGATGAGAAGCTTCGTGGAATGGGAACTACTATGGTAGTAGCCACCATTGTAGGTCAGTATGCTTATGTTGCCAATGTGGGAGACAGCAGACTATATGTGGTGGATAAACAGCTGAGGCAGATTACCAGGGATCATTCACTGGTTCAGGAAATGGTAAGAATGGGTGAAATCACTGCTGAGGAGGCAAGAAATCATCCGGATAAAAACATTATCACCAGAGCTCTGGGAGCAGAAAAAACTGTAGACGTGGATTTCTTTGATATGCGTCTGGAACCGGGAAGTACGATCCTGATGTGTTCCGATGGTCTCAGCAATATGGTGGAAGACAAAAAAATGGAAGAAATCATATTGAATTCTGATGAGGATATCACCTGGAAGGGAAATACTCTTATCCAGGAAGCCAACAACAACGGCGGCAAGGATAACATTGCAATCATATTGATAGAACCATTCACGAATGAGGTGGAAACATGTTAAAGACAGGTATGATTATAGCAGAACGCTATGAAATTGTAAGTAAAATCGGTACCGGCGGAATGGCGGACGTATATAAGGCAATGGACCATAAACTGAACCGTTTTGTGGCAGTTAAGGTTCTGAAGCCGGAATTCAGGGAAGATGCAACTTTTGTAAAGAAATTCAGAAGTGAAGCGCAGGCAGCAGCAGGTCTTACCCATCCAAACATAGTAAATGTATTTGATGTAGGCGATGATGAGGGTGTTTATTATATCGTAATGGAGCTGATCGAGGGAATCACTCTTAAGGAGTATATTTCCAAGAAAGGCAAGCTTTCGGTAAAGGAAGCTACCAGTATTGCCATTCAGGTATCTATGGGACTTGAGGCAGCACACAGCCACGGCATTGTACATCGTGATGTGAAGCCTCAGAATATTATTATTTCCACAGACGGCAAAGTAAAGGTAACAGACTTTGGAATTGCAAGAGCTGCTTCTTCCAATACCATCAGCTCTAATGTTATGGGGTCTGTACATTACAGCTCACCAGAGCAGGTACGAGGCGGCTACAGCGATGAGAAGAGTGATATCTACTCACTTGGTATCACTTTATATGAGATGGTAACAGGACGTGTTCCTTTTGACGGAGATACTACAGTTGCCATTGCAATCAAACATCTTCAGGAAGAGATGGTACCGCCAAGTGTTTATTCCCCGGATCTGCCGTACAGTCTGGAACAGATCATTATGAAATGTACCCAGAAGAGTGTGGATCGCAGATATAATAAGATGGAGGACGTGATCGAAGATCTGAAGCATTCTCTTATTGACCCGCAGGGAGATTTTGTGAAGCTTACATCTGTAGACACAGACGCTAAGACGGTTGTAATTTCTGATGAAGAGCTTGGAGAGATCAAGCACACTCCGAAGCAGACTCTTAAACCGGATATAGAAACTCTGGAAAAAGAACTGAATGAGACAAACTACGATGATGATGACGATTTCGGGTATGACGATAAGGAAGAGAGCTCGAAAGGCTCCAGAAAGAACCGGGATCGTGAACGAAGCAGAGAGCGGGAAGAGAGAGAAAGACGTATCAAAAAGCAGAAAAGAGGCGTCAGTGTAGCTGGAAGTATTATTGCTTTGATCATAGGTGCCGCAGTTCTGATCGCGGTAATTCTTGTTGTGGGAAAGGCAGCAGGTCTGATCGGAGACAGCAAGGATTCTTCTTTGGATCAGCAGAATCAGCAGGCACAGGTTACCCAGGCTGCTGACGAAGATGATGGTATGGTACCAGTACCTGATCTTATCGGTAAGACAGAGGCTGAGGCACAGGAACTTTGCGCTTCTGTAAATATCGGAATGACCTACAAAGGTGAAGAGGCTTCCACACAGGAAAAAGGCAAGATTTCTTCACAGGATCCTGTACAGGGAACAAAGGTAGCTAAAAATTCAACTGTTAACTATTATTTAAGTAAAGGTTCTGAGTCCGTTACCCTTACAGATATGTTCGGTCAGAATGGCGCTTTGGCGCAGGAAACTCTGGAAAGCCAGGGCTTAACGGTTCAGATCAATAAGATTTACCCGGATGAAAGTCAGTCTTCTATGGTAGACATTGGATGTGTCCTTGATACTGAGCCTGCAGCAGGAACTACTGTCAAGGCAGGCGATACAGTTACTCTTACCATCAGCCGTGGTATTAATTATGGTGACAGTGTACAGGTGCCAGATGTAACCGGAATGGAGAAGAATGATGCAATTGCCAAGCTTGGCAAATTCATTAATATTAATGTGGAAATGCAGATGAGCACAGACGTTGCAGAGGGAACTGTTATCTCTCAGGATCCTATAGGATATACAGATGACAACCCGGTATATGCAGATCCGGATAACGATACGATCACTCTTATTGTAAGCAGTGGAAGTCAGGATACTTCTTCACAGAATACTGAGGATCAGAGTTCCTCTGATACTACTGCAGCAGTAGCAAATGGCGAAGTATGGAAATGTACACAGAAACTGAAGACGCCTATCGGATATAATGGAGGTCTGATCAGACTGGAGCTTGTTCAGAATGTAGGCGGCGCTCCAAAAGCAAGCTCTGTGGTAGAAGGACAGCAGCTTACTTTCCCATATCAGCTGGATATTACAGGTGCACCAGGAGTTGCTGAGGGTACTTTATATCTGTCTGAGCAGCAATCTGATGGAAGCTATCAGGAACTTGGCCATTATCCTCTTACTTTTGAGAAGGTTGAGTAATCCATGCAGGGAAAGATCATTAAAGGAATTGCAGGTTTCTATTATATCTATGCGGAAGACGGCAATATTTACGAATGTAAGGCAAAAGGAATTTTTCGAAAGGATAATTTCAAGCCTCTGGTAGGTGATAATGTGGAGATTACCGTTTTGAATGAGGAGGAGAAGGAAGGCAGTGTAACTTCCATTCTTCCCCGCCGCAATTCACTTATCCGTCCTGCTGTTGCCAACGTAGATCAGGCATTTTTGATTTTTGCCATGGAGAATCCAAAGCCTAACTTTCTTCTTCTGGACCGCTTTCTGATTATGATGAAGCAGCAGGAAATTCCTGCAGTTATCTGCTTCAATAAGAAAGATGTGGGAGAGAAGGAAGAAATGGAAAAGCTTTACGAAATCTACACTGGATGTGGATATCGTGTAGTGCTTTCCAGTACCTATGAGGGAGAGGGAATGGACGAGATCCATGAGATACTGAAGGGAAAAACAACAGTAGTTGCAGGACCTTCCGGTGTGGGGAAATCTTCTATTACCAACTGTATGCAGGGTGAAGTGCAGATGGAGACTGGTGAGATCAGCAAAAAACTGAAGCGCGGCAAGCATACCACCAGACATTCCCAGGTAATCCCGGTGGAGAAGAATACTTTCCTGGTGGATACTCCAGGATTTTCTTCTTTGTATCTTACCGATATGAAGGAAGAGGAGCTTCGGGATTACTTCCCGGAATTTGCAATGTATGAGCCGCAATGCCGGTTTCAGGGGTGTATGCACATTCATGAACCGGGCTGTGCAGTGAAGGAAGCTCTGTCTGAAGGTAAAATTAGTCAGCAGCGGTATGACAACTATCTGGCTTTATATGAGGAATTAAAAGAGAAAAGGAGATACTAAAACTATGTATCAGCTATGCCCTTCCATTTTATCAGCGGATTTTAACCGTCTGGGCGAACAGATTAAAATTCTTGAAAACGAAGGAGTTGAATGGCTCCATATTGATGTTATGGATGGAGATTTTGTACCGAGCATTTCCTTTGGTATGCCGGTGATCAAATCCATCCGTAAAGAATCCAAGATGTTTTTTGATGTTCATCTTATGGTGACAGAGCCGGAAAGATACATTCAGGATTTTGTAAATTGTGGTGCGGATTCCATCACCGTTCATGCTGAGGCATGTGAGGATCTGGAACGTACTATAGAGCGTATCAAGGATGCAGGAGTGAAAGTTGGTGTTTCCATCAAGCCTGCAACTCCGGTAAATGATATCAGCCATATGCTTGAGGATGTGGATATGGTTTTGGTAATGACTGTTCAGCCTGGCTTTGGCGGACAGAAATATATGGACGAGTGTACAGAGAAGATTCAGGAACTGAGAGAACTGATCGACAAAGAGAATCTGAATGTGGATATTGAGGTTGACGGTGGAATCAATGAAGGTACCATAGAGACTGTTATGAAAGCTGGTGCCAATATCTTTGTTGCCGGATCCTGGGTATTCGGCGGTGATATTGCCCAGAATGTCCGCCATATTCAGAAACAGATCGAAGAGATTGGTGACAGGATTGAGTGAGAGATAGAATGATAGATACAGTAATCGTAAGCGGGGGCATGATCCAGAAAGATTTTGCCCTCGATTTTATAAGAAAAATAGAAGAAGAGCGAAAAGGAAAGAAGCTGCTTTTGCTGGCGGCTGACAGAGGACTGGATTTCTTTCTGGAAACAGGTCTTGTCCCGGATATTGTGGACGGTGATTTTGACAGTTTATCAGGTGCTGGAAAGGCATATCTGGAGAGTCTTGACCATACAGAAATTGTCAGACTGAATCCTGAAAAGGATGATACAGATACCCAGTCTACTTTAAATCTGGCAATAAGAAGAGGGGCAAAGAATATTCTTATTCTTGGCGCAACTGGTGGAAGACTGGATCATTTTATTGGAAACATGGGACTTTTGGGATATGGCAGACAAAAGGGTGTCAATGTGATCCTGGCAGATGCTCAGAATTACATCTGTCTTGTGGAAAATGGCTATATTATTCGAAAAGACAGTCAGTTCGGAAAATATATTTCTTTTTTCGCAGCCGGTGAAACGGTTGAAGGTCTTACTTTGAAGGGGTTTAAATACCCATTGGATCATTACCGCCTTACTACAGATAACTGCGGCCGCACCGTTAGCAACGAGATCCAGGAAGAAAAGGCCAAGGTACTCTACGAAAAAGGCAGTCTTCTTATGATCATGTCCAGAGATTTGAAATAAATGATGTATTACAAAAGAGAAACACTTCATATTCAATTGGAAATATGAGGTGTTTTTTCAAATTTATCAGATTGTCCAGAGCTTTTGTCTTGATGGAAAGAGTTAGGTATGCTAAAATAAAAAGATGTATAGAGAAGACAATATGGGGCCGGAAATATATCATATTTTTATTGTTTGTGGTATAATAGCAAAAGAATGGCGTAAAGAAATGTCAAACGCCTCTAAAAATAAGGAGAAATAGGATAAAATGAAATTAGGTATCGTTGGACTTCCAAATGTAGGAAAAAGTACACTTTTTAATTCCCTGACAAAGGCTGGTGCAGAATCTGCGAACTATCCCTTCTGTACCATTGACCCGAATGTGGGAGTTGTTACTGTGCCGGATGAAAGACTTGCACTGCTTGGTGATTTTTATCATTCCAAGAAAGTGACACCGGCCGTTATAGAATTTGTTGACATTGCAGGACTTGTAAAGGGCGCTTCTAAGGGAGAAGGTCTTGGAAACCAGTTCCTTGCAAACATCCGTGAAGTTGATGCAATCGTTCATGTAGTACGCTGTTTTGAGGATACCAATGTAATTCACGTAGATGGAAGCATTGACCCGATCCGTGATATTGAGACTATCAACCTGGAGCTTATTTTCTCTGATCTTGAGATCCTGGAGAGAAGAATTGCAAAGGTTACCAAGACTGCCCGTATGGACAAAGAAGCTGCTAAAGAGCTTGATTTCCTTCAGAAGATCAAGAAATGGCTGGAAGACGGCAAAATGGCCATCACTATGGAACTGGAGAATGAGGATGAGGAAGCATGGATGGGAACATACAATCTGCTCACTCAGAAACCGGTTATTTACGCTGCAAATGTTGCAGAAGACGATCTTGCAAATGATGGTGCTGACAATGCGCATGTACAGGCTGTAAGAAAATATGCTGCAGAGCAGAACAGTGAGATTTTCGTAATCTGTGCTCAGATCGAGGAAGAGATTTCCGAACTGGATGAGGATGAGAGAAAAATGTTCCTGGAGGATCTTGGACTCAAGGAATCAGGACTTGAGAAGCTGGTTAAGGCAAGTTATCATCTTCTTGGACTTATGAGCTTCCTGACCTCCGGAGAAGATGAGACCAGAGCATGGACCATCAAGATTGGAACCAAGGCTCCGCAGGCTGCAGGTAAGATTCATTCTGATTTTGAGCGTGGATTCATTAAAGCTGAGGTGGTAAACTATCAGGATCTTCTTGACTGTGGCTCCTATGCAGGCGCAAGAGAAAAAGGTCTTGTAAGAATGGAAGGTAAGGATTACGTAGTACAGGATGGCGATGTGATCTTATTCCGTTTCAATGTCTGATAAGTAATAGAAACAGAGGGATAGCATAAATGTCAATTCAGTTTCCGAATCTGGGAATAAACCTGGATTATGTGGGGAAATCCATTCAAATATTTGGATTTGAGATTACATTTTTTGGCCTTGTAATAGCTCTGGGAATGCTTCTGGGAATGGGATTTGTGATTCTGGAAGCGAAGCGCTGCGGCGAGAATAAAGACGATTATCTGGAAATGATGATCATATCCCTGCTTCTGGGTGTGGTCGGATCCAGAATGCTTTATGTTTTATGTTCCTGGAATCTTTATAAGGGCAATATTATTGAGATCTTTAATGTGAGAAATGGCGGACTTACATTCTACGGCGGTCTGTTTGGAGGAATGCTGGGAGCAGCCATTTACTGCGGCGTGCGCAGAAAATCTTTTATGCAGATGGCAGATACTGCCAGCATGGGAATCGTTATTGCGCAGATAATAGGAAGGTGGGGAGATTTCTTTAACAGGGAATCTTTCGGTGAGTATACCAACAGCATATTTGCAATGCAGCTCCCTTTATCTGCTGTGCGTTCCAGCGAAGTGACATCTGCAATGAGGGAAAACCTGGAGACAATAGGTGGAACTTCTTATATTCAAGTACATCCGGTTTTCTTATACGAGAGTCTTTGGTGTCTGCTTTTGTTTCTCCTGATGCTTGTGTGGAAGCGCAAAAAACATTTCCACGGAGAAGTATTTCTGAAATATCTGGCAGGATATGGTCTCGGACGATTTTGCATAGAACTTCTTCGAACAGACAAGCTTATGATTCCGGGAACTTCTGTTGGAATTTCCCAGCTGATCTCAGCAGCACTGTTTGTAATCTGTGCTATGATCGCAGTTGTGGAAGAAACCATGGCGAAAAAGAGGGCGGCAAGGCGCAGACGCAGGAGAGAACAGGACTATGAAGCGCAGGAAAGAGCAGCCAGAGAAGCTGAAGCAGAAGAATACAGAGACCGGCTCAGACTGGAGAGAGCTTTTGCAGATGGAGATGCCGCAGGTGTTCCGGAAGTCTATAACGGAACAGCATCTGCTTATGAACATGATTCCGAAGAATCAGAAGAAACTTCGTCTGTGGAAGAAGAGCATCCGGAAGAAGATCCTCAGGATGAAAAGAACACAGAGAAAATCGTGGAAGAGGAAAATTCAGCTGCTGAGGATTTCTATGAGGAGGACTCAGAGAAAGATACAGAAGAAATTTCTGAGGAGGAAGCTTTGCCAGAAGCTTCCGGTACAGAAAATTATGTGGAAGAAAATGCCGGGATTTCTGAAGAAGAAACTGTTGCTGCGAAGGATCCGACAGCTTCAGAAGAAGATGAATGGTTGTATAGCCAGCCGCGCAGATTTGCGAAAAAACCTGCCCATGAGCAGGAAGATTGATCATATGATTGTCAGATATCTGAATCTGGTCTGAACAAAACGTCATTTTGGTGGGAGCGAATCCCACTGAAGTGGCGTTTTTTTGTGTGTAATAGGTAATTTCGCTGGAATTTCCGGCAATATAAAAAGTCCTGCAGAGCAGGATTTATTTGTATAAAAAAATTTTTTGACTGCATTTTCACTGTTTGTAAGGACTTTGTAACAGAATTATGTAATAGATTTCATAATTTCCCACTTGTAATTTAGGGGCAAATGGGTTAGAATGGGTTCATAAGTGGTAGGAAGTGGAGAAAAGTGGTGACAAATGGGGACGAAGTGGCAGAACTTCCATTTGTTTCCCGTCATGAGATACGAGGGGGAGACTCGTATTTCACGAGAGTAGGTGAGTTTTTATGTTCATGGGCGAGTACAATCACACAATCGACGCGAAGGGGCGTTTGATCATCCCGGCGAAATTTCGGGAACCTTTAGGTGAGGAATTTGTTCTTACCAGAGGACTTGATGGTTGTCTTTATATTTATCCTATGGATGAATGGGAAGCCTTTGAAGAGAAACTCCGTGCATTACCACTTACAAATAAAGACGCTAGAGCCTTTTCGCGCTTCTTTGTTGCAGGTGCAACAACATGTGAACTGGACAAGCAGGGGAGAATTCTCGTACCACAGACGTTACGTGAGTTCGCTGGTCTGGAGAAAGATGTTATTCTGGCTGGAAACTTAAGCAGAGTAGAAGTCTGGAGCAAGGAGAAATGGAGCGAGAATTGCAATTATGACGATATGGACAGCATTGCTGCCGACATGGAGAACATGGGAATCGTCATCTGAGCATAAAATAAGCGAGAAATCCAACAGGAGACGGAAATGGAATTTAAACACAAATCTGTATTACTGGACGAGACCGTTGGCGGGCTGAATATTAAGCCGGATGGAATCTATGTGGATGGCACTTTGGGCGGCGCAGGACATGCCATTGAGGTATGCAGGAAACTTTCTGCCAAGGGGAGATTTATTGGTATAGATCAAGACCAGGATGCGATAATTGCTGCGAGTGAACGGCTTGCCGCCTTTGACCAGGTGACAATCATTCGCAGCAATTATTGTTACATGGTACAGGAGCTTGCCGCAAGGGGAATTCACAAGGTTGATGGTATTGTTCTGGATTTGGGAGTATCCTCCTATCAGCTGGACAATGAGGAACGTGGATTTACCTATCGGGTAGATGCACCTCTTGACATGCGCATGGACCAGAGACAGACACAGACTGCCAGTGACATTGTTAACGGTTATGAAGAAAGAGAACTGTATCGCATTATCCGCGATTACGGTGAAGATAAATTTGCGAAAAATATCGCGAAACATATAGTAGCAGCAAGACAGCAGAGCCCCATTATGACAACGGGCCAGCTTACACAGATCATCCGGGAATCCATACCTATGAAGATACAGGCAGCAGGAGGTCATCCGGCTAAGCGTACGTTCCAGGCAATCAGAATTGAGCTGAATAAGGAACTGGATGTTCTTCGTGATTCACTTGATGGGATGATCGATCTTCTGGATGATGGCGGAAGGCTTTGCATTATTACGTTCCATTCACTGGAAGACAGAATTGTAAAAACAATTTTTCGAAAAAATGAGAACCCGTGTACCTGTCCACCGGATTTTCCGGTATGTGTGTGCGGAAAGAAATCCAAGGGGAGAGTTATCACAAGGAAGCCAATTCTTCCAAGTGATGAAGAAATGGAAGAAAACCCGCGTTCTAAGAGTGCTAAGCTTAGAATTTTTGAAAAAAAAGTTTAAAAGAAGGGTAAAAAATGGCGGAGACAGGCAGACATACAAATACTGTGTCAGGTAAAAGACGTCCACAAAATGTGTATGTTGATGGCAACACTGTCCGAAAAGTCCAGGAAGTTCCTGAGCGGAGAGAGTACCGTCAGCCAGAGCATTCTGTTCGTAAAAATAAGGCAAAACCAGAGCAGACCACACCAGAGCAGCAGGTCCGGGGGAACAAGCCGCTTAGTAAGGCAGCCAGGAGAAACCGTGCGAAAGCCAATAATATGAACCGTAATTTTGCCATATTTCTGGCAGCACTTGGTATCCTTATTGTGTTTTGCAGTATTAATTATCTGAAACTGAAAACAGAATGCACCAGTAAAAGAAGCCAGCTGGCCACGCTCGAATCCCAACTGGCCGAGCTGAAAGAAGATAACGATGCATATGAGAGCCAGGTGACTTCAAGTGTTGACCTTGAAAGAATCCGGAAAATCGCCATCGGACGTCTGGGCATGAAATATCCAAGCAACCAGCAGACAGAAACCTATGCGACTGAAGGCGGCAGCTACGTAAGACAGTATCAGGACGTGACCGGGAAGTAATGGGAATGAAGGCAGGTGTTTGATTGACTACTCTGAGAAGAAAACCAAAAAGAAAACCTATAAAAAAAATAAATCACAGTATGAAAAAAAAGCTGTCAATACTGCTCTTTTGCGTATTGGGAGCTTTAATCGTTTTATTGGGAGTTATCACTTATATTAATTTTCAAAGTGGTGACAAGTATAAGAAACAGGTGCTGAGTCAGGCTCAGCAAAAATACCAGAATCGCACAATGCCAGCGAAACGAGGGGCAATCTATGATCGAAATGGCAACATTCTGGCAACGAGCAACAAGGTGTATAATGTTGTACTGGACTGTAAAGCTGTAAATTCAGATGAGGATTATCTGGATCCTACGGTGAATGCTCTGGTTACCATATTTGGCCTTGATGAAGGAGAACTCCGTACCAGGCTTACTTCTGATAAGACCAGGGAGAGTCAGTATCAGATCGTGAAAAAGCAGGTATCCATGGATGATAAGAAAGCATTCGAGGATTACTGCAGCATACCAGATGATACGGAAATGACCAGGGAAGAAATTCAGGAGAAAAACAATATCCAGGGTGTATGGTTTGAAGAAGATTACCTGAGAGTCTATCCATATAATGAGCTGGCCTGTGATACGCTGGGATTTACTTTTTCCCGAGATACTGCGGACTATGGAATTGAGGGCTACTACAATAGCAGCCTGACAGGAATTGATGGCCGACAGTACGGATATTTCAGTGATGATTCTAACGTGGAGCAAACCATTATCGAAGCTTCTGACGGAAACAGTCTGGAGCTTAGCCTCGATCTTGGAACACAGCAGATTGTGGAAAAATGGGTAAATGCCTTTAAGGAATCTACTGGCGCCAAAAATATAGGAGTGATCGTGGAAGACCCTTCAAGTGGTGAAATCCTTGCCATGGATGGGGGCGACCGATATGATCTTAATGATCCACGTAATCTGTCTTCCTTATATTCAGCAGATGAGATTGCTGCTATGAACGACAGTGAGACCATGGATGCTCTAAGCGCCATGTGGAATAACTTTTGTGTAACCGACATTTACGAACCTGGTTCCGTTGTGAAGCCCATTGTTATGGCAGCTGCTCTGGAACAGGGAAAAATATCCACCAGTGATACCTTCTATTGTGATGGTTACCAGAATTTTGGTGTGCCAGGAAATATGACCACCATCAAATGTGCAAATATTTACGGACACGGAATGGAAACCCTTGCGGAAGTAATCGCAAACTCCTGTAACGATGCCATGATGCAGATTGGTGCAAAGATGGGAGTTGAAAATTTTCTGAAAGCACAGAGTACTTTCAATTTCGGAAGCCGGACAGGAATCGATCTTCCAAATGAGGGATATGGTATTATGCATACGGTTGATACCATGCATGAGACAGAGCTTGCGTGTTCTGCATTTGGTCAGGGATTCAGCTGTACTATGATCCAGGAAATCAATGCAATGTGTTCGGTTATCAATGGCGGCTACTATTATCAGCCACATCTTGTGACAAAAGTCAAAGATGCCAGCGGTGCAACTGTGAAGACAATCAGCCCGCTTCTTCAGAAGCAGACCATTTCTTCCAGCATTTCCGCTGATATCAGAAGCTATATGCAGGCCAGTGTAGAGCAGGGTACCAGTATGACGTCAAAGGTACAGGGTTACAGCTCAGGCGGTAAAACAGGAACTGCGGAGAAATTCCCCCGTGGAAACGGTAAATACGTGGTTTCCTTTATCGGATTTGCCCCGGTTGATGACCCGCAGGTTCTGATCTACGTGGTAATTGACGAGCCAAATGTAGAGGATCAGGCCAGCAGTATTTATCCACAGTATGTGGCACAGGCAATTCTTTCCGAGCTTCTGCCATACATGAATATTCAGCCCGATCAGTCTACAGACGGAACTGTTCCGGAGACAGAGCTTTGGGAGAACTTCAATGGTCATGTAAATACCATATCTGACAGTCAGATTGATGAAAATGGAAATCTGGTGGATGAAGAGGGCAACCTCATTGACTGGGATGGCAATCGGATTGACGAAAATGGTTACCTGCTGAATAGTGACGGAAGTTATCAGATCAATGCAAACGGAGAGTATATAAAATCTGCTAACCTTGATGGAATCAGCGATTCCTACACTGGTTTAGCCGGGGAAACTCTGCCGGAGGCTGTTTCTGATACCAATGTTCCGGGACCTCCGGAAGATAACACGGATCCCATTGAGGATAACAATATGGAGAGTGAAGGCCTGACTAACGAGGAAGCCGGACTGGATTAGAAATACTGTCCATAGGTGGCATAGTATTGGCAGGAAATAAAAAACGGACTGTTCACCATAATACAACACATACCTCCATCTGAAATTATCATATATTAGTTATGATGATTTCAGATGGGGATTTTTTTATGAAAAAAACCATGACCTTTCACAGGAAAAAAATATGGATGGTTTTTCTTGTATGTGCACTTATGCTTCTGGGACTTGTGGGAAGGCTTGTTTACCTGATGGGGGTTCGGTCGGATTACTATTACCAGAAAGCGGAAGAACTTCATGAAAGAGAACGAGTCATTAAGGCTGCAAGAGGACAGATACTGGATGCAAAAGGGAGGATTCTGGCAGATAATAAAACTGTATGTACTATTTCCGTTATTCACAGTCAGATTAAGGACCCACAGAAGGTTATTGAGGTCTTGTCAAAAGAGTTGGAAATAGATACTGACACAGTGCGTAAAAAAGTTGAAAAAATATCTTCAATTGAACGAATTAAGACAAATGTGGAAAAATCTGTGGGAGATGTGATACGTGGGTATGAACTGGATGGTGTGAAAGTGGATGAGGATTATAAGCGGTATTATCCTTACGGATCTCTGGCTTCCAAGGTTCTGGGATTTACAGGCGGTGACAATCAGGGGATAATTGGCCTGGAAGTGAAATATGAGGAAATTTTAAAGGGACAGGCGGGAAAAATCCTGACCACAACAGATGCCAGAGGCGTGGAAATCGACCAGATCGGAGAAAGCAGGGAAGATCCGGTGGCAGGGGAAAACCTGAAAATCAGTCTGGATGTGGATCTGCAGCAGTATGCTCAGCAGGCGGCCCTGAAAGTAATGGAAGAAAAACAGGCTGCGCGTGTTTCCATACTTCTTATGAATCCGCAGAACGGAGAAATTTATGTATGTGTTAATGTGCCGGAATTTGACCTAAACGATCCTTTTACATTGAATGCGGACGTGGATACTTCAGGAATGAATGAACAGGAAAAACAGGATCTTCTGAACCAGATGTGGAGAAATCCCTGCCTGAACGATACATATGAGCCCGGTTCTACCTTTAAGATCATTACCATGTCTGCTGGTCTGGAGGCTGGCGTGGTTTCCGTAAATGACAGATTTTTCTGTCCCGGGTATAAGCTGGTGGATGACAGGCGGATTCACTGTGCAAGGAGAACAGGACACGGTTCTCAGAGCTTTGTGGAAGGTGCCCAGAATTCCTGCAATCCGGTTTTTATTGAAGTGGGTCTGAGACTTGGGGTGGAAAACTATTATCATTATTTCAAGGAGTTTGGACTTTTGAAGAAGACAGGTGTAGATCTGCCGGGAGAGGCTGGAACGATCATGCATAAAATGGAAAACATGGGGAATGTGGAGCTGGCAACAGTTGCTTTTGGCCAATCTTTTCAGATTACGCCAATTCAGCTGGCGACCACAGTCAGTTCTCTGATCAATGGGGGGAGGCGGATCACACCTCATTTTGGGGTATCCGTTCTGAGCTCAGATGGCACCAGCGGAAGAAAGCTGGAATATCCGGTGGAAACGGGGATTATTTCGGAAAAAACATCAGAGACAGTAAAAGGAATTCTGGAGAAAGTAGTGTCAGAAGGTTCCGGAAGAAATGCCCGGATCGAGGGATGCACAGTAGGGGGCAAGACGGCTACTTCCCAGACTTTGCCAAGAAGTGCCAACCGGTATATTTCTTCCTTTCTTGGTTTTATGCCTGCGGAAGATCCACAGATCCTGGGGCTTTGCATTATACATGACCCGCAGGGCGTGTATTACGGAGGAACCATTGCGGCACCTGTGATAAAGAATATTTTTGAGGCGGTGCTAGAGCGTGTTTGAAAAATCATTCCCGCAATCTGCACGCCCCACTTTGTGGGAGATTTCACCCGAATTCGGTTGCCGTAGCCCGCTACGGCGCCCTCATCCGGGCAAAATCTCCCACAAATTGTGACGCACATCTTGCAGAAAGCCTTTTTCAAACACGCTCTAAATCAGAAAAAAGAAAGATAAGCTTCGGTGATCGGTCAGGCTGTGAGCAAGGAGAAGTATGTTACCGGTCACGAAGTAAGCAGTAAACAATGTGGGGATATTATCTTGCAAAAACCAAGCTATGGGTTGATAAATAAGGGGAAAAGCTTTATACTATAAGATGCTTTAAAAAGTTTAGAGCGTGTTTAAAAATGGTTTCTGCAAGATGTGTGTCACAATTTGAGGAAGATTGCGGAATGCTTTTTTAAACAGACTCTGGAACGAAAAAAACGAAAGAATTAAAGAGGTGTGAGGATGGAATTTCATATTGTGATCCCGGTACTGATTTCCTTCGCAATCAGTGCAGTATTAGGACCTGTTATTATTCCTTTTCTGCGTAAGCTGAAAATGGGACAGACAGAGAGAACAGAGGGCGTACAGTCGCATCTGAAAAAGGCCGGAACCCCGACTATGGGCGGCGTGATCTTTCTGATATCCACGATTATTACTTCATTGTTTTATGTAAAAGATTATCCCAAGATTATCCCGGTTCTGTTCCTGACTCTGGGATTCGGACTGATCGGTTTTCTGGATGATTATCTGAAGGTAGTCCTTAGAAGATCTGACGGACTTCTTCCATGGCAGAAATTTCTGCTTCAGGTAGTGGTAACAGGTATTTTTACTTTCTACCTGCTGCGGTATACAGATGTGTCTCTGACCATGCGTATTCCATTCTGGGGGGGACATTATCTGAATCTTGGCTGGCTGGCTGTACCGGTGCTGTTCTTTGCAGTGATCGGAACGGTAAATGGCGTAAACTTTACTGACGGTGTAGATGGTCTTGCTACCAGCGTTACCCTGATCGTAGCCGTATTTTTCACGGTTGTATCCATTGGAACCCAGTCAGGTATCGAGCCTGTCACCTGTGCTGTTATCGGCGGACTGATGGGATTTTTACTTTACAATGTATACCCGGCAAGTGTGTTCATGGGAGATACAGGATCTCTGGCGCTTGGTGGATTTGTGGCAGGTGTGGCTTATATGCTGCAGATGCCTCTGTTTATACTGATCGTGGGACTGATCTATCTGGTTGAGGTATTGTCCGTTATGATCCAGGTAACCTATTTCAAAGCAACACATGGCAAACGTATTTTCAAAATGGCGCCTATCCATCATCATTTTGAGCTTTGCGGATGGTCAGAAGCCAGAGTAGTTGCAGTGTTTACCATTGTGACTGCAATTATGTGCCTGATCGGACTTTTAGCCCTGTAAGAGCTGCCTGAAAAGGGAGAATTCCGGGGCATCCATTGCAAGGCATTAAGGAGGAAATAAATCATGGAATTAAAAGGAAAAAAAGTTCTGGTTTTCGGAGCCGGAAAAAGCGGTATCGGCGCAGCTGATCTTCTGAATGCAGTTGGTGCCTGCCCGGTTCTCTACGATGGAAAAGCAGATCTGGATAAAGAAAGCGTATTACATAAAATCAGTGGAAATTATGAACTTCCCATCTATGCAGGAGAGCTGCCGAAGGAAGTTCAGGAAAGCCTGGATCTTGTGGTATTAAGTCCTGGAGTTCCCACAGATCTTCCAATAGTAAAAGGTTTTTATGATCAGGGACTTCCTGTGTGGGGCGAGGTTGAACTGGCTTATCAGACTGGAAAGGGTGAAGTTCTTGCAATTACCGGAACAAACGGAAAAACTACAACAACAGCCCTTCTTGGGAAAATTATGTCAGATGCACGCCCATCTGTATTTGTTGTTGGAAATATTGGAACTCCGTATACTTCCAAGTCACTGGAGATGACAGATGAGACGGTCACAGTTGCAGAGATCAGCAGCTTCCAGCTTGAGACTATCTGGAAATTTGCTCCAAGGGTAAGCGCCATTTTGAATATCACAGAGGATCATCTGAACCGTCATCATACAATGGCTGAGTATATCCGCGTGAAAGAGCTGATCACAAGCAACCAGGGTCCGGAGGATGTATGTGTGCTGAATTATGAGGATGAAATCCTTCGTGAATTTGGCAAAAGCATTGTGCCAAAGGCTGTATATTTTTCCAGTGCAAGAGAACTTGAACAGGGTATTTTCCTGAGAGGAGACCAGATTATTCTTCGTACAGAGAAAGAGGAGATTCCGGTTGTGAGAACAGGAGAGCTGAAGCTTCTTGGTACACACAATTTTGAGAATGTAATGGCAGCAGTGGCCATGGCTTACTACGCAGGTGTTGATATGGATAGCATCCGTAGGAGTATCTGTGAGTTTACAGCCGTGGAGCACAGAATTGAGTATGTAACTGAGAAAAACGGTGTAGCATATTATAACGATTCAAAGGGAACCAACCCGGATGCGGCTATTAAGGGAATCCAGGCAATGAACCGTCCGACTCTTCTGATCGGCGGCGGATATGATAAGGAATCCAGCTATGATGAGTGGATCCAGGCATTTGACGGCAAAGTAAGGTATCTGGTACTTATTGGTCAGACGAAAGAGAAAATTAAGGCTGCGGCTGAGAAGAATGGCTTTCATGATGTTATTCTCTGTGAGGATCTGAAAGAAGCTGTGCAGGTGTGTGCGGATAAGGCAAACGCTGGGGACGCGGTCCTTTTATCTCCTGCATGCGCAAGCTGGGGTCAGTTTGACAATTATGAGCAGAGAGGCCAGATGTTTAAGGAGTATGTGAGAGCACTGTAATATACCGCAAATTGCAGCGTACATCTTGAAGAAAGCCTTTTGGAGGCATGCTCTGGAGCTTGTTTGAAAAATCATTCCTGTAATCTGCACGTTCCGTTTTGCAGTATATTTCACTCGAACTCGGTTGTCGTAGCCACAGAATGTGATTGGCGGCAGGTACAGAAACTTATGATTTATTTCATAGAATACCCGGATCTGGCATATGCTTTAACCAAGGCATGGGACGTCAGGAGCAGATCTCTATGATCCGGGAGCGAAAGAAAGAAACGAAAACAGACACGGTCTTACTGATCCTTGTGCTGCTTCTGGCAGTATTCGGACTGGTCATGCTGTTTTCCATCAGTGAATATAATGGCAGAGTACGTTTCGGCGACTCTGCCTATTATTTTAAAAAGCAGCTTTTTGCAACAGCTCTGGGCCTTATGACCATGTACATAGTAGCAGAGACAGATTACAGATTCTTTGTTCGGCTGGCACCGGCTGCTTATCTCTTATCTATGGGACTTTCTACAGCAGTTTTATTTGTAGGACAGGAAATCAATGGCTCCAGAAGGTGGCTGAATTTTGGACCGTTGTCTTTTCAGCCTTCGGAATTTGCAAAAGCAGCAGTGATCCTTTTTCTCACCTGGCAGATCCAGGGAAGCAAAAAGACTACAGCTGGCTTCTGGTTTATGTGCAGGACAATGCTGACACTTCTTCCAATTGTAGGACTGGTAGGCTCCAATAACCTAAGTACGGCAATCATAATCCTTGGAATCGGTGTAATCCTGATTTTTATATCAGATCCGGGATATGCCAGATTTATTGGAATGGGAGTGACTGGTGCAGCAGTGATCGCAGTGTTTCTGGCAGCAGAGAGCTACCGTCTGGAAAGGCTTGCCATATGGCGGAATCCGGAGAAGTATGAAAAGGGTTTTCAGACCATTCAGGGACTTTATGCTATTGGAAGCGGCGGGCTTTTCGGAAGAGGATTTGGCAGCAGCCTGCAGAAACTGGGATTTGTGCCGGAAGCCCAGAATGATATGATCTTTTCCATTATCTGCGAAGAACTGGGACTGACCGGAGCTTTTTTTCTCATTGGCATATTTGGGCTTCTTATGTGGAGACTGATGGTGATTGCCCTTCACTGCCGGGAACTGCAGGGAACACTTTTATGCGTTGGCATTATGAGCCATATGGCCATTCAGGTGATCCTGAATATTGCGGTGGTGACAAACACCATTCCAAATACAGGAATCACGCTTCCCTTTATCAGCTATGGCGGAACCTCAGTGGTGTTTCTTCTGGGCGAGATGGGGCTGGCTTTGAGCGTAAGCAGAAAATGAAATTTTATCACCAGTCAGAAATATTCGCATACAATAAAAGGTAAGAGGCCCTTTAGGAGTGAATGGCTTGAATGACCGGATTTACATTGAGGGAGGACACCAGCTGAAGGGAAGTATTCGGATACAGGGCTCAAAAAATGCAGCGCTTCCTATGATGGCGGCGTCTCTTTTACATCGGGGAGTCAGTGTGCTCAAAGGCTGTCCGCGGATCGCGGATGTTTTTTGTATGGAGGAAATTCTTCAGAAGCTTGGGGCAGTGACCTGGTGGGAAGACCATGATCTGTATATGGACTGCGAAAATGCCGGTAAATGGTCAGTTCCTTTTGAATTTACAGGGAGGATGAGGTCTTCCGTGATTCTTCTTGGAGCGCTTCTCGCAAGAAATGGGAAAGGAAGCCTTGGCTATCCAGGTGGGTGCGTGATCGGGAAAAGACCTATTGATATGCATCTTTTTGTGCTTCGGAAGCTTGGCGCAGTGGTCACAGAGGAACAGGGAGTTTTGATGGCAGAAGCACCTCATCTGCAAGGGGCATTGGTTTCTTTTTCAAAAAGAAGTGTGGGAGCTACCCAGCAGGGCATTTTAGGAGCCGTGCTTGCAGAGGGAGAGACTGTATTGGAAAATTGTGCCTGTGAGCCGGAAATACAGTGGCTTTGCAGGTATATGCGTTCCATGGGAGCAAAAATACAGGGGGATGGAACTTCTGAAATAAGAATCCAGGGAGTTAAAAGCCTGAGTGCCGGGTGCATTCAGGTGCCGCCAGACCGCATTGTGTCAGGAACCTATATCTGTGCGGCAGCTATAACCAGAAGCCAGATCGTTCTTGAAAACCCTCCGGAAGGAGAACTGAAGGCCTTTCTGGAAGTATATAGGAAAATGGGTGGACAATATAAAGGTAACAGTGGTAAACTATTAGTCAATGGAAAAAATGTTCAAAGCCCTGTTAAACTGCTGGAAACGGGTGTTTATCCAGGATTTCCAACAGATCTGCAGTCTCCCGTAATGGCAGTTCTTTCCACCATAGAGGGGGAAAGTTGCATTCGTGAAATGGTTTTTGAAGACCGTTATAAAGCAGCTGACCAGTTGCGGAAAATGGGAGCCAGGATCCGCGTACAGGGAAATGAGGCTGTAATCTGCGGTGTAAAGACTTTACATGGAGCAGCTGTGCAGGCGCAGGAATTAAGAGGCGGTGCGTCCCTGATCCTGGCAGCACTTGGGGCTAAGGGAGTTACCGTACTGGAAGGATATTCTTTTGTACAGCGGGGGTATGAGCATATTTGCCAGGATCTTAATGCGCTGGGAGCAGCAGTAAAAAGGATACAGGAATAACAATATATGAAATCACTGAAAATGAAGTTGATCTATAGAAAACATAAGAAAGCGATTCTGGGTACCCTGGGGGCAGTTCTGCTGGCAGGACTTGTCTTTTTCTTTTCCTATTTTCATGTGACAAAGGTGGAGGTAATGGGAACCTCTCGTTACACGGATGAACAGGTGAAGGAGATGGCTTTGCAGGGGGTTTTTACGGATAATTCCGTTCTTGCAGTTTTGCTCCATTCCAGGGTGGACGTAGAGGGTGTGCCTTTTGTGGAAGGCTTTTATATTACCAGGCTTTCTCATAACAGTATCTGCATCAGTGTCCGGGAAAAGAAGGCGGTAGGCTGCATTCCTTATCTGGACAGCTATATTTATTTTGACAGAAACGGTATTTTTATTGAAAGTTCCCATACAAGGGATGAACTGGTGCCTTTTTTTGACGGCATTGAAGTAAGCCATGTGATCGAAGGGGAGAAGCTTCCAATTAAAGGAAACTCGGTGCTTACCACTGCGGTGGCGCTGTCAACTATTTTCCAGAAGAACGATGCCATACCGGATCATATTGAATTTGACACCAGTTATCAGATTACCTTGACTTATGGAGATATCCGGGTGATGCTGGGAAAGGACGAGTATCTTGAGGACAAGATGACACGTGTCAACGCAATTTTGCCCAAGCTTTCTGGCAAAAAGGGAATCCTTCATCTGGAAAATGTAAATGACAATTCCAAGACGATTACCTTCGAGCAGGATCTGGGCGAGGATGGCGTGATTGAGGATGTGGATACTGCGGCTGCTTACGAGAATGCAGTGGCTAACTGGCATGGAGGGTATGACCTGGAGGGTGACTATACCGGTGAAGGGGAATATGACCAGAACGGAAACTATGTAGGCTCCAGACCTACTGAGGAGAGTATTGCTGCAAATGGCAGCTGGCTTGGCGGATATATGGAAGATGGAAGCTATACCGGTTATGGGCAGCTGGATAAAGATGGAAATTATGTAGGTCCCAATCCCAATGAAACCAGTGAAGATGGAAGCGAAGAGGAGCTTGAAGATTACAGTGAGGACTACAGCGAAGACTATAATAACAGCGGTTATGACGGGTACGATGAGGAATATTAGAGAGTGTCTGAAAATCTCCTGTAAATGTGATGCACATTTTGCAGAAAGCCTTTTTCAAACACACTCTGAGGAAAATATCGCGTATTTCGCGAAAAAAGTATAAAAAAACAAAATTAGTGGTTGATAAATTCACAAAAAAAATATATGATATAGCTATATGCAGCTTGGTATATATATTTGCTGAAATTAAAGATAAAGGATATAAGGTAGAAATAAAGGAGGAAGTACATTGTTAGAGATAATGTCAAATGAGGCGGAATCCTCTGCTAAGATTATTGTAATCGGAGTAGGCGGCGCCGGAAATAACGCAGTTAACAGAATGGTTGAAGAAGCCATCGGCGGGGTAGAGTTTGTAGGAGTGAATACAGATAAGCAGGCTCTGACTCTGTGTAAAGCTCCAACTGTACTTCAGATCGGTGAGAAAATTACCAAAGGTCTTGGTGCAGGAGCACAGCCTGAGGTTGGACAGAAAGCAGCAGAAGAGAGCATTGAGGAAGTAAAACAGATCATCGAAGGTGCTGACATGGTATTCGTTACCTGCGGTATGGGCGGTGGAACTGGTACAGGTGCTGCACCAGTTATCGCAGCAGCAGCTAAGGAAATGGGGATCCTCACTGTAGGTGTTGTGACCAAACCTTTCCGTTTTGAAGCTAAGACACGTATGAACAACGCACTTGCAGGTATTGAGAACCTGAAGAAGGCTGTTGATACATTAATTGTAATTCCGAATGACAAATTACTGGAGATTGTAGATCGCCGTACAACTATGCCAGAAGCACTTCGTAAAGCAGATGAGGTTCTGCAGCAGGCAGTTCAGGGTATCACAGATCTGATCAATCTGCCGGCTCTTATCAACCTTGACTTTGCTGATGTTCAGACTGTTATGACAGATAAAGGTATTGCACACATTGGTATCGGTGAGGCAAGAGGCGATGACAAGGCTATGGAGGCTGTACAGCAGGCTGTATCCTCTCCGCTTCTTGAGACTACCATCAAGGGTGCTACACACGTTATCATCAACATTTCCGGTGATATTTCCCTTATGGACGCAAATGATGCTGCAAGCTATGTACAGGAGCTTACAGGTGAAGATGCAAATATCATCTTTGGTGCTATGTATGATGACTCTGTTGCTGATTATGCGAGAATCACTGTTATTGCTACAGGCCTTTCTGATAATGCACAGGCATCCAATCCATTTGGAAATAAGGCAAGCAACTCTGTATTTGCCAATAAGAGACCTGCTTCCACTACAGCGTCTGCTGGTGTGAATCTGAACATGCCGTCTTTCAGCATGCCGACTATGAATGCTACACCATTCACAGCGAAGACACCATCCAGCACGGTTCAGAAGAAAGATATCCAGATCCCGGATTTCTTAAGAAACAGATAATGAATGGAAATTAAAAGGCCCTCGCACATTTGTGCGGGGGCTGTTTTTGAATTTGCGGCTATTTTCTGGAACCTGTTTGAAAAATTTTTGCAGAAAGCCTTTTTCAAACACGCTCTAGCACTGGCATTCAAAGGTATCGCATTTTGTTTCGGAACATACTTTTGCACCGCTTCCGGCTACATCAATAGCAGCTGCAGTACATTTACAGTTTTCGTTATAGGTACAGTTGTGGGCTTTGCAGTCAATCTGGATGGTCTCACATCCACAGCCGTTTTTGGCACTGTTCATGGCACCCTGGCTCTTTTCCCGGAAGCTTCCGCAGGATGTTTCTTCAGAACTTTTTGCACTGTCACCCATGACGTTGATTTCCCCTCTGGAACAAAGCATATCTTCATTGTAAGCACAGGTTGTTGCGGAACATTTTAAAATTGTCATGTTTTTTACCTCCTGATTTTGTATGCTTGATTTTGCAAACATTTGCAGTTGTTCAGCAGACCGTATTTCATGAGGGCACTAAACCGCTGCAGCAGTCTTAGTTTTTCCTGTGCCTGCAAAAAATATGCACAAATTTATAAGAAAAAAATTATTAGAAAAAATAAAAAAACATCTTGACTTTCACAATAAGGCATGATATCATAAGACAGTACGTGATGAAAAGAAAGCAGAGTTCACTCTCACCTCAGCGCATACTTAGATGCGGCTCGGGTTCATATTGCACAGCAGCGCGTGACTTAGTTCGCGAGTGTAATAGGAGAAGTGTGGATTCTGTCCGCACTTTTTTTATATTTGCGGCGTCAGGTATCAGGCAGGAATTTCTTCCTGCGAAGGGGAATGAGAGTCCAGAAGTTAAAAACTGGATCAGAACAGATCATCTATCAGGTATGGAGGTGCACGACAATTAGCAATTTAATGATTAACGAACAAATCAGAGACAAAGAGGTACGCTTAATCGGACCGGACGGAGAGCAGCTTGGAATTATGTCCGCAAGAGAAGCAATGGCCAAAGCTCAGGAGGCAGAGCTTGATTTAGTAAAGATTGCCCCACAGGCAAAGCCGCCGGTATGTAAGATCATTGATTATGGTAAATATCGCTACGAACTTGCCAGAAAAGAGAAAGAAGCCAAGAAAAAGCAGAAGACCATCGATGTCAAAGAAGTGCGTCTTTCACCAAATATTGATACCAATGACCTGAACACAAAGGCTGGGGCAGCACGCAAATTCCTCACCAAGGGCGACAGAGTGAAGGTTACTCTTCGTTTCCGTGGAAGAGAGATGGCACACATGTCAAGCAGCAAGCACGTTCTGGATGATTTTGCCGATATGCTGAAGGACATTGCTGTAGTTGAGAAGGCACCTAAGGTAGAAGGCAGAAGCATGACAATGTTTTTAGCACAGAAACACTAGGATGTTGCATTCATTTGGAGAGACACCCTGAGGGTGTCAGGCTGGATGAGGGACATTAAATAGATACGATATTAAGGAGGAAATTACAATGCCAAAAATTAAAACTTGTAGAGCAGCAGCAAAGCGCTTCAAAAAAACAGGAACAGGAAAATTAGTAAGAAATAAAGCTTACAAGAGCCATATCTTAACAAAGAAATCTCAGAAGAGAAAGAGAAATCTCAGAAAAGCTACTGTTGTTGATTCTACTAATGTTAAGAGCATGAAGAAAGCATTACCGTATTTATAAGATATAGCATAGAAGAAGACGAACAGGAGGAAAATAAGAAATGGCAAGAATTAAAGGCGGATTAAACGCAAAGAAGAAACATAATCGTGTATTAAAACTGGCAAAGGGCTACAGAGGAGCTCGTTCCAAACAGTATAGAGTAGCAAAACAGTCTGTTATGCGTGCACTTACCAGCTCCTACGCTGGAAGAAAGCAGAAGAAACGTCAGTTCAGACAGCTCTGGATCGCACGTATCAACGCTGCTGCAAGAATGAACGGATTATCCTACAGCAAAATGATGCACGGCCTTAAAGTTGCAAACATCGACATTAACAGAAAGATGCTTGCTGAGATGGCTGTAAATGATGCTCAGGGATTCGCAGCACTTGCTGAGATTGCTAAGAAAGCAATTGCTTAATTGAAATAAATAGGATATTTGAATGGGAGATGGGTGACCATCTCCTTTTTTTATCCCGGAGTCTGCAAAAAAATCATTCCTGCAATCTGAAGGTCTCACCTTGTGGTTAATTTTGTCCGAATTGATTTTTTAAACACATTCCAATACGAGCATAATACAAAATATGAAATCAGCATGAAAGTATGTCCTACAACGTACGTTTGTACGTCACAGAAACAACATAAACAGAAAAAATTGGTCATTGTAACGGAAATTTCTTTTGCAATTCTAAAAAAACTATAAAATTTTCTATTGCAATCAAAAAAACAGAATGCTATAATCATAACATTAAAGTAGTAAAGAGAAGAAGTTATGGAAGCCAAAGCCGGCTGGGAAACCACCAGTGGGCTTTTATACTATCTCAGTGTTGCAGAACCTGTTCCCAAAATCATTCCTGCAATCTGCATGCCATGTTTTTCGGATATGCCTTGGGCACCATGAGAGGCGAGATGACAGACGCTCTTACATAAATTAAGGAGGAGATTTATTATGAGAAATCTGAAAAAAGTACTCAGCATTACTGCAGCCGCAGCAATGGCAGTATCCACAGTAACACCTGTATCTGTATTTGCAGAGAGCGAGGAAACCTTCAAGATTGGTGTCATCGGACCTATGACAGGAGATTATGCACAGTATGGTAATGGTGTATATAATGCAGCTAAGATCGCAGCAGATGAGATCAATGCAAACGGCGGATTCAATGGATATCAGGTAGAAATCCTTGACGCTGGTGACGATCAGGGAGATCCGGAGAAAGCAGTTAACGCTTACAATGACCTTCTTGACAAAGGAATGCAGATGCTTTGCGGTACTGTTACCTCCGGTGCTTGTATCGCAGTAGGTGCAGAGGCAGCTGATAGTACATTCCTCTTCACGCCGTCTGCAACAGCAGTAGACAGCATTACCGCTGGTGACAATGAGTTCCGTATGTGCTTTACAGACCCAATGCAGGGAACGAAATCTGCTGAGTATATTTCTGAGAAAGGTCTTGCTACGAAGGTAGCTACCCTCTACGATTCCATGGCTGATTACAACTCAGGTGTACATGATGCATTCGTTGCAGCCTGCGCTGATTACGGCCTTGAGGTTGTAGCTGATGAAGCATACACAACAGATAACAACACAGACTTTTCCGTACAGCTTGGAAAGATCAAAGACAGTGGCGCTGAGCTTCTGTTCCTTCCGAACTACTATTCTGACAACGCTCTGATCCTTCAGCAGGCTCATGACCTTGGTCTTGACATGAAGATCTTTGGTGTTGACGGTATGGATGGAATCCTGAATGTTGAGAACTTTGATAAATCTCTTGCAGAAGGCGTTATGCTTCTGACACCATTCTCTGCTACAGGCGAGGATGAGGCAACTGTAAAATTTGTTAAAGCATATGGCGATGCAAACAATGGTGAGACACCAAACCAGTTTGCAGCAGATGCATATGATGTACTTTACGCTATGCAGGCAGCAGCAAATGATGCTGGCATCACACCAGATATGTCAAATGAAGACATCAGTGCAGCAATGTCTGCTTCCATGCTGAATATTACTCTTGATGGTCTTACAGGAGAAGCTAAATGGACAGAAGACGGTGAGTGTGATAAAGCACCTAAGGCTTATGTGATTAAAGATGGCGTTTACGCTTCTATGGAGTAATTATAAGAATAGGGCCATTGTGCCGGGCATACGGCAGAGGCTTTAACCATTTCCCTGATTGCGCAGGGGATGGCCGTTAGCAAAGGGGAGACGGTTACCTGTGGGTCCGTCTCCTTCTTTGCAATTACAGAAATGATTGTTGTTTCAGTCTGAGACAACAAACGGACAGGTGGCCTGTCGGCGACATCATGATATAGGAAAGTCAGCTGCCGTCCGGGACATTCATAGTAAATAGCTGGAGCGTGTCTGAAAATTTACTTCCGCTTTTTTATGTCAGAAAGTGACAGGAAGCTTAACAGTGGAAAAAGCCGGGAATGAATTTTCAAACACGCTCGTGAAAAAGAAAAATCGGTTACTATCTACAGTAATAAATCCAGTTAAGAGGTGCATTATGAGTTTTATATCCTATTTAAAAGATGGTATCAGCCTGGGCAGTATCTATGCGATCATCGCTCTCGGCTATACAATGGTATATGGTATTGCAAAAATGCTGAACTTTGCACATGGTGATGTTATCATGGTTGGAGCATTTGTAATTCTTACCGCAGTTACCAAAGCCAGTATGTCACCAATCCTGGCAATCATTCTTTCTGTTGTGATCTGTACTGTTGCCGGTGTTGTTATTGAGGCAGTTGCATACAGACCTCTTCGTAAGGCTTCATCGAATCTGGCAGTTCTGATCACGGCAATCGGTGTCAGCTATCTGCTTCAGAACCTGGCACTTTTAATTTTTGGTGCAGATGCAAAGAGCTTCGTTCCGGTTATCAATGTTCCGTCTCTGGAGCTGTTTGGCGGACAGCTTACGATTAAAGGTGTTACGATCGTAACAATCCTTGCCTGTATTGTGATCATGGTCGGTCTTCAGCTTTTTGTAAAGAAAACAAAACCGGGGCGTGCCATGCAGGCTGTTTCCGAGGACCGTGACGCCGCACAGCTGATGGGTGTCAACGTAAATGCAACCATTTCCCTTACCTTCGCAATCGGTTCCGGACTTGCTGCAATTGCAGGACTTCTCCTTTGCTCCGCATATCCTACACTGACTCCTTATACAGGCGCAATGCCTGGTATCAAGGCTTTCGTAGCGGCAGTATTCGGTGGAATCGGTTCTATCCCAGGAGCAATGGTTGGAGGAATTCTCCTTGGTGTTATTGAGATTTTCAGTAAGGCCTATATTTCCTCTCAGGTTGCAGATGCAATTGTATTTGCAGTTCTGATCATCGTGCTGCTTGTAAAACCATCTGGTCTGTTCGGCAAGAACATCCAGGAGAAAGTATGAGGTGGCCGATATGAAAAAAAATATGAACAAAACGACAAAAAACAACTTTATTACATATGGCATGGTAATTGCAATCTTTGTTGTGGTACAGATCCTTTCCTCCACAGGAAATCTGTCCAGACTGCTTACCGGCCTTCTGGTACCCATCTGTGTGTACACCATCGCATCTCTTTCCCTGAATCTGGTAGTCGGTTATTCCGGAGAGCTGAGCCTTGGACACGCAGGATTTATGTGCGTTGGAGCTTATTCCAGTGCTCTGTTTTCCCATGTTACCAGTGATGTGCTTCCATCTGTTCCAAGATTGATTCTTGCATTGCTGGTAGGTGCTGCTGTGGCTGCTGTTTTCGGTGTGCTGATCGGTATCCCGGTACTGAGACTTCGGGGAGACTATCTGGCAATCGTAACCCTGGCATTTGGTGAGATTATTAAGAACCTGATCAATATTCTGTATGTTGGTGTGGATGATAAAGGGCTTCACGTTGCAACAAGCGCAGCCAACCTGAAGCTGGATCCAGGCGGAAAACAGATCATCAAGGGTGCTCTCGGTGTTTCCGGTACTGCAACCTTATATAAAGATATTAAGGATTATTTCTTCCTGATCGGTGTGATTCTGGTTCTGGTCGTTCTGTTTATTATCCAGAATCTGGTAAACTCCAGAAGCGGACGTGCCATTACATCTACCCGTGATAACCGTATTGCAGCTGAGTCCATCGGTATCAATGTAACAAAGAATAAGCTGCTTGCATTTACTATTTCCGCTGCAATTGCCGGTGTAGCAGGTGTACTTTATGCCCACAACCTTTCCATGCTGAAGGTTTCTATTTTTGACTACAACATGTCCATCACCATTCTGGTATATGTAATTCTTGGTGGTATGGGAAATCTTCGCGGAAGTATTCTGGCAACGATTGTGCTTTATGCACTTCCCGAGCTGCTTCGTGGATTCTCCACCTACCGTATGCTGATTTATGCAATCGTAATGATCACAATGATGCTTTTCAACTGGGCTCCTGCAGCTAGAGATTTCAGAAGCCGTATTATTGAAAAAATCAAAGGTCACGTGAAAGAAAAGGAGGCAGCTTAATTATGGCAATGTTAGAGGTAAATAATCTTTCCATACAGTTTGGCGGCCTTCATGCTGTAGATAATTTTCAACTGAAAATCGAAAAAGGCGAGCTTTACGGCCTGATCGGACCAAACGGTGCCGGAAAAACAACCGTATTTAATCTTCTTACAGGTGTTTATAAGCCAACAGAGGGAATTATCAAGCTGGATGGTCAGGATATCACCGGAAAAAGTATTATCGATATTAATAAAGCAGGAATCGCACGAACATTCCAGAATATTCGACTCTTTAAAGATATGACCGTACTGGACAATGTAAAGGCTGGTCTGCATAATCATTATAAATATTCTACTTTAACCGGAATCTTAAGACTTCCCAAGTATTTTAAAGTAGAAAAAGAGATGAACGAGCGTGCTATGGAGATCCTGAAGGTGTTTAATCTGGATCAGGAGGCTGGTCTTCTTGCGGGAAACCTTCCTTATGGTAAACAGCGTAAGCTGGAAATTGCCAGAGCGCTTGCCACAGATCCCAAGCTTCTCCTTCTGGATGAGCCGGCCGCCGGTATGAACCCAAATGAGACACAGGAGCTGATGGATACCATTCGGTTTGTAAGAGATCATTTTAATATGACGATCCTTCTGATTGAGCACGATATGAAGCTGGTTGGCGGTATCTGTGAGGAACTGACTGTATTAAACTTCGGACAGGTTCTTTGTCAGGGTGAGACAGCAAAGGTTCTGAAAGATCCTGCTGTTGTTACTGCATATCTGGGCGAATAAGGAGGAAAAAGAAATGGCAATGTTGGAAGTAAAAGATTTACACGTATATTATGGTGTAATCCAGGCATTAAAAGGAATCTCCTTTGAGGTAAACCAGGGCGAGGTCATTGCTTTGATCGGTGCCAATGGTGCAGGAAAAACCACTACACTGCAGACACTTACAGGTCTTCTTTCAGCAAAAGAAGGTTCCGTTGTTTTTGAAGGAAAAGATATTACCAGGGTTCCGGCCCATAAGATTGTTGAAATGGGAATTGCACATGTTCCGGAGGGACGTCGTGTTTTTTCAGATTTAAGTGTATATGAGAACCTGATCATGGGTGCTTATACGAGAAAAGATAAAGCTGAGATCCAGGAAAGCCTTGCAGGAGTCTATAAAAGGTTTCCGCGACTGGAAGAGCGTAAAGGACAGCGTGCCGGCACACTTTCTGGTGGTGAGCAGCAGATGCTTGCCATGGGGCGTGCCCTTATGAGTAAACCCAGACTGATCGTAATGGATGAGCCATCCATGGGACTTTCCCCAATCTTTGTAAATGAGATCTTCGATATTATCCGTGTGGTAAGTGAAAGTGGTACCACGGTACTTCTTGTAGAGCAGAATGCGAAGAAAGCCCTCTCTATCGCAGATCGTGCATACGTTCTTGAGACTGGTAAGATCACAATGAGTGGAAATGCAAGCGACCTGCTGAACGATGAAGCGGTACAGAAGGCTTACCTGGGTGAATAAAATTTGTAGATCTGACAGCTGATAGGCGACATGTCCGTTTTGTGAACAAAGTTCACAGAACTTTCGGGAATCTGGTGCATCACGAAGCGGTTACTGGACAGGTCGTGAACAGTAAGGTCTTTGGGAAAATAATCTGGTCAGGTGATTTTTATTGTTGTCGGAAAGAATGGAAAAAACAACGCTTCAGGAAGCTGGCCAGTGTAATAAGGAGCTTCCTGTATAATAAAAAACGTGGATGTTGAAAATTAAAAATACCTCAGAGTACAATAAGACTACTGACTGGCAGGTTAGTAAAAATCTTATTATACAGAGAGGTATTTACAATGAAGTCTAACACACAGAACGCAAAAATTGAAGCTATTACAGAAAAAACTTTGGTACTCGGAATTGATGTCGGAAGTGAAACGCACTATGCCAGAGCTTTTGATTACAGAGGAATCGAGTATTCGAAGAAGCCATTTAAGTTTAGCAACACAGAGGCTGGATTTGTGACATTTAAGGAATGGATCCTGGACCTCAAAGAAAGACATGAGAAGGATAAGGTGGTTCCAGGTATGGAACCGACCGGGCACTACTGGTTCAATCTTGGAAAGTTTCTACATGATAATGAAATGAAACCGGTTCTTGTAAATCCTCACCATGTGAAAAAATCAAAAGAACTCGACGACAATAATCCGACTAAAAATGACCGTAAGGATCCGAAAGTTATAGCAGGATTAGTTAGAGAGGGACGTTACATGATCCCATACCTGCCGGATGGTGTTTACGCTGATCTTAGAACAGCATCAAACATAAGATTCCAGTTACAGGCGGAACTTACAAGAATTCAAAACAG
>NZ_JBDPGY010000017.1:0-78558 GCF_039841815.1 Ruminococcus sp. 1001136sp1
GAAAGGGCAGTTAATGAAAAGTCTCCATACTGCTTTTTCGTTTGCACCACCTTCGATTCTTTCCTTAACGATTTATCATAATCATTCTACCATACCGTTATGAATAAATCATCTCATGCAAAACAATTTCTTCTGCCCGATTGTGAATGTTATTGCAACGCTGCACCCATTCCATCTGACAGATACTCTTTAATTCTTCTGTGACCCCCTCAGCAGCTTTCATCTGCTCTATGATTGTATCTAATCGCTTCTGTGCCTGTTCGTTCAGATCTGCAAGATATGTCCATAATTCCCCTGTCAGGGTCAATGTATTCAATCTGGCTGGGTGGACTTCTCTTAAATATTCCCGGTGCATCCGTCCGTACTTTCCGATAGGGCGGTGTTCCTCCGGCAATTTCAAATCTGGTAAATAATAATCTCCATTCAGAGTGTAATGCAGTCCGTTTTTCTCTTCATAAATGTGTTTCTTTAATCCGCTCATATTTTTAATCTCCTCATTCTGGTTTGTTGTTTCTGCAAGTCTGACTCTCCAGAAATATTGGTAAATCATTGGTAAAATCGAGAATTGAACACAAGAAATGCTATTTATAGAAGTATTTAAGACGATTTAAGACTTTTTCTCACGAACAGTAAATCCTGCCGTGGCAGACAAATAACACTCTTATCATTGCTTAAAACTCCTTGAAATGCTGTATTTACGCTGTTTACAGATATTTTCCGATAATCCTCAATCCTGTCATTTTCCTGTATATCACAGCATAAATTCGTATATTTTCTTATCCAAATTTAGTAACTTCTTAGTAATAACCAGCCTGGAAAACAGGCTTCCTAAGAACCTTATAATCAGATTATTTTTAATTTTTTTCTATTATTTTATCATACTATGCCGGTTTTGCAATCCTATTCATCTCTTCCTAGAGCGTGTTTGAAAAAGGCTTTCTGCAAGATGTGCGTCACAATTTGTGGGAGATTTCGCTCGGATGAGGGCGCCGTAGCGGGCTACGGCAACCGAATTCGGGTGAAATCTCCCGCAAAGTGGGGCGTGCAGATTGCGGGAATGATTTTTCAAACAGGCTCTAGCACGATATAGGAATTATATCATACCAGGGCTAATATTTCCACTTTAAAGCACTAAATTGTTCGTATATTTTTTACAAAGACGTAGTCTGATCCAGAAAGGCCTCAAATTTCTTACGGTTAATCAACGACTTACACCCCACCTGGACTGTAAAGCAACATTCTGAATTTAGATGTTCCGAAATAAGCATCCTTATTTTCTTTTCACCTATTCCAAAATATTGCACTGCTTCATCCACCGTAAGCATATATTTTTCCCAAATTGGAATCTTACCTTTTTCAATTTTAATCGCCACTCTTCTCTCCTCCTTTTCTCTTTGGACAAAACATTTTTATCTGCCCATGACAATTTACAATTTTATATACTGTCATCGGCAGATAAAATTACAATACAGGTGGCAGTTCAGTACTCTGCCCACATCGTTTTTGCACCGTCATTAAATATGACCAGATCTTTTCTGGAAGTATCATTATTACAGATATGCTTCGTCGCCCTGTGCAGCTGCTGCACATTTTGTCAAATTCTTCTCGCTCCATACCTTTACTTCAATGTTATATTTCAGCATTTCTTCGTATTTACTCCATTAGCAGAGCATATATATCATGGCGGATTTACCTAGTGGCTCTACATATCTTCACGTCCTGTATGTAAAACAATATACAATTTTCAAGGTACAAAAATTCCTGAAGGGGAAAAGGAATCTATATTAAATACTCCCTTTACTGATTACTTTTCCTTACATATGATTTCGTATCAAATCCCAAGGTCTTAGTAATCAGTTTTGCTTCCAGGCGTTGACGCAGAGTTTCATCTACACAGTAATGCACCTGTCCAAATTCGTCAAACATTTTTCTGGTAGCTAAAACTGTTATGTACCCTTCATAATGCTTCAACACTGCCTGGATTTCCTCAGTATCACCAGTTGATGCTGCCTCAATAACATGGAATGGCAGCAAATCAAATGCGCATTTCTGTTTTTTACTTTTTTTCATTTGCAGATTCCTCCATATTTTTTCTCATCAGTTCCAGTGATCGTCTACGATGCTCATTAATTGTGCTGCGTACAAGATTCATTTCTCTGGCAACGTCTGCATCACTCATATCCATAAAATATGATAATAACACAACATTCCTTTTCTTTTCAGTAAGTGTCTGCAGTGCTTCAGCAATCAATCCGTCACGTAATGACGGATATGATACCAGACAATATAATTCTTAATCTTTCCAATACTCCGGATCTGTTTTACGGAAATTTAGAATTTTATATGTCTTTTAAAAAGTGAAATATCACCCTCTTTTTTAGTGAAATATTAGTTCATTTTCTTTCAAGAAAGGGAACTATACACTAAACATGGAGGTGTATTATATGCTAAAACAAACAGATAAAGAACTGGAATTGTTTTTTAAGAACGCCCGACACGAGCAAAAATTGACTTATGAGGAATTAGCTGAAAAAGCAGAAATGTCCAGCCGATATTTAAAGGAAATTGAAAATGGGGGCCGAGTTCCCAGTTTTCATAAAATCAGAAAACTGGTACGCGCTTTAAATGTTCCTCCTGAACCGTTTCGTTCCCGACTACGAAGTTGTCGCACTGGCCGAAGTATTTAATGTTTCCTGCGAAAATCTTCTTGGTCTGACGGACGCTCCTGCAAAATAATTCAATTGTATTGCTGCCCATTCTATGCTAAACTATGGATAGATACTTCTGAACAACATACACTATTTATAAACCGTATGATTGGAGTGATTTCATGGAATTAACAAAAAAAGTCCCTACAACCGATAAAAACCAGGAAAACAATCATCTTCTCCGCATGTTAGACCGGGGAATTGATGATATGGAAGCTGGTCGTGAATTGCCACTGGAAGATGCTTTTCGCAAAATCACAGAATTAAGGGATGCACGAAGAAATGCAAGAATATAAAATTATTTTAACCTGGGAAGCAATTTACGATGTCACCGACATTGCAGATTATATCGAAGAAGAAAACGGCCAGCAACATGCTGACCGTTTTCAATCTGATCTGAAAGAACAAATTTACGATTTCTTGCTCTGATTATACGCTATCAGGATTATATTCTCAACCACTTCTCACAGTTCCATTTATGTTTTATAGCTTTTGCATAGCCTGCTTTGCAGGCTACACCCCAAAAGAAGCAAACACTGCCAGTGTCATGACACCTAGCTTTAGTTTTTACATCTGGATTCTTCCAAGTAATAATGTAGCCAGTAGGATAGCCATTATATAAAGAATCTATTAAATCTCTAACCTGACTGCGCTTCCATACAAATGGACGCTGAATTTCAGGAATAACAAAATCTTCTGCATCAATCAGTCCAAGAATTGCGTGAACCGAATACTGCATTAATGTAAATTTTTCACCAGTCATTGCTGTACCTCTCATCTAATGATTTTCCTCAAACCAAAGTGTGAGATGACACTTTGAAAAGGACTTATAGAAATCGCTTTTAATAAACAATTCTAAAATAATCCAAATATGCTTTATATTTATCCTGTGCGGTCAGACAGGTATCTGTCAGATAACCTTTTTCATTGTTCCATTCTTTCAGTCCACGATAATAGAACATTTTCAGATTATCTTCGATAATAAACGGCACAATATTGTATTTCAAACATTCTTTAAACATAATCAGACGTCCTACACGACCGTTGCCGTCCTGGAATGGATGGATCTGTTCAAACTTCACATGAAAATCCAAAATATCCTCAAAAGTCTTTTCTTCTTTTCCGTTGTACTCAGTCAACAGAGCTTTCATTTTATCGGCAACTTCTTCTGGAAATGCTGTTTCCATTCCGCCAACTTCGTTCGGCAATTTCTTGTAATCACCAATAACAAACCAATCTTTTCTGGAATCACTGGTTCCATTTTTCAGAATCAAATGTAGTTCTTTAATAAACTTTTCTGTTAAAGCCGCTTTTGCATTATCAATAATCATATCAATGCAACGGAAGTGATTTGCTGTTTCAATCACATCATCCACATTCAGCACTTCGTTTTCTACGCCTATGGTGTTGGTTTCAAAGATGTATCTGGTCTGATCATGGGTCAGACGGCTGCCCTCAATATGATTGGAGTTGTATGTTAAATCAATCTGTGTCTTATGGTAAATGCCGCCAGAATACTTACTTGCTTTCTGCTCTTGCAGAATATCCAGCAAAGTAACTGGCTGCTCTTTCTTTTTGTTTGAGCGCTCCGGTTTTTCTGCATTTTCAGGAATATTCCAAGTCTTACCGGTAAGAAATGCACCTGGTACACGTCCCTGTGCACAATAATTTCTGACGCTGCGCTCTGAAACATTCCACTTTTTTGCTATTTCAGTAACTGAAAGGTATCGCATCTGTTCTCCTCCGTTATAATTCAAATCAAAATTTACACTTTTATATAGTATATCACATTATCGGCAAATTATCAAACATTCATCTTTGCTTACATCTTATGTTTTTGCCGTTTTCGGCATCATTTATCTTTAATTAAATACCAAACTATCCTTGTAAATCAAAAATCTGTTTTACAAGGCATACTTTTCCTTTTTTGCTCATTTTTAAGCAAAACCTTGTTATAAGTTTTAGCGGCAATTTTGCCGATAAAGAAACCAGCCCGTTTCCGAGCTGGTTCCAATTCACATAATGTATAAATAACATCCAGTCTTGCTTATTTTACTTTTTATTACAGAACCAACTAATGAATCACAATCTCTTCCGCCCGATTGTAAATGTTGTTCATAGCTTGTATCCACGCCATCTGATTCTATTCTTTCAATTCGTCCGTTACATCCTCAAGAGCTTTCCATGATGCTCGATTTCCCTCTACATATCTGTCTTCGCACTGATTAACCTTTGCCCACGCCACGCTCATTACCATATGCCTGTGCAGTATCAATATGTCTATATCCAATCTCTACCACTGCTTTTACAGCGTCAGCAACCTTATCATCATCAATAAACCAGGTTCCAAGACCAAGCTGTGGAATTTTTACTCCATTATTCAATTCAATATTTCTATCAAACATTTCATTCACCTTCCTATTATAATTTCCCATATTCTTCATCACTTACTGGTTCAAGCCATTCATTAGAACCATTTTCGCCCGGAACCTCTATTGCAAGATGGCTAAACCATTCATCTGGTGCGGCGCCATGCCAGTGTTTCACTTCTGCCGGAATATTGATGCAGTCGCCTGGCTTCATTTCTACAGCTTCTTTGCCTTCTTCTTGATAATATCCTCTTCCGGCAACGCATACCAGAATCTGTCCACCTCCACTTTTTGCATGATGGATATGCCAGTTATTTCTGCATCCAGGTTCGAATGTCACATTGAAAATTCCAACCTGAGAAGTAGAAATCGGTGCAAGAAAACTTCTGCCGGAAAAATACTGTGCAAAGCCATCATTTGATACACCGATTGGAAATACCATCTCTTTTGCATGCGCACGCATCCCTTCCTCTTCGTATGGCAAATCTCCTTCGCCTGTTTCCCACACTTCCTTTGCAAGATTGAAAACAGCCCATGCTTTTGGCCAACCTGCATAGAATGCGGCATGTGTGATCACTGCCGCAATCTCTTTTTGTGTCACACCATGATTTTTTGCATTTTGAAGATGATATTTTAAAGAAGAATCCGTAATTCCGGAAGCCATCAGAGCAACCACTGTGATAATGCTTCTTGTTTTTACGTCGATATCCTGGTTATTCCAGTTTTCGCCGAAAAGTACATCATCGTTAAAATGTGCAAATTCCGGTGCGAATTTACCAAGTGTATTTTTTCCTGCTGTCTGTATTATTTTTCCCATTTTCTGTATACCTCCATAATACTGTTGTTTATAAAGAGTTTACCTATTCACTGATTTCCTGTTTTGTTCCATGATTTAACAGTCTGCCTTTCCAAATGGTAACGGAAAGAAGAATCCGTTAATCCTTGCGCAAGCAATGCAGTTACCGGGACCAGTGATCCGTCCCTCAAGCCGCACTTCTGCATATACATCCCCTTAAACTTTTTTCCCATCCCATAAGCCTCTTTTAATGCCGGATTGCCCTGTATTGCGCCAACAGCATCTGCACCTCCGCAAAATACGGTTCCTGCAAGTTTGGAATTTAGAAACCATTCGATTCAACATTGTTTTCATATGTCCGCTACGGGGTATATGCCATGATTAACAAAGATGAGCGCCGTGATGTGAGTATTCGCAAGCCCCGGCCATCTATCCGCAAGCAGCTTGCCGACAGCAAACAGGCCACCAGCCCGAAAAAGGCGGCGGCCAGAACCAAGAAAAATGAATTGGAGGTATGAGGAATGATGCACTTTACCGTGGAAGAAGAAAATTTGATCTGTATGTACCACAACGCAGACCGACGCAGGACGATAGGCAAGATCACCGCAGCCATGCCGGGTATGGACGGGGATATGTGGACGCTTGCGTCCGGCGTCTTTTCTTTTTGCCTGTTCCTACGCATTTAGGACCCAGTATTGACGGGGATAGGATAAAGTATTCGCCCACCTCTGCAAACGTGCGGGAGAAGCCTTGAAACTGGCGGTTATCAGCCCCGAAAGGCGTAGGTTACAGTCATTATTAGCCCCCGAAACAGGTACAGACGCGCAGCGGGTGTATCTGTTTCGGGGGTGTGCAGGTGATAGCCGCAAAGCGGCGTAAGAGGGTGCAGCCCTCTTGATCGTTATTCTTGTTCCAGCGGGAAGCTCGGCAACGCTTCCAGCAGCTTTAAGGAAATGTGCTGCCGCATATCCTCGTCAATGACTTTTTTCACTTTGCCGCCCGGCTGCCTGATCTCCACCGTGGAAAGCTCGTCGATGTAGTCCGCATAGTGGGCCAGCACCTTTTCTGTGGCCCACTTCTCACCGGCAACGGCGGCTTTGATTGTTTCATAGTCCAGCAGCTTTTCTTGTCCGTCCATCCTGATACCCCCGTCAGATTGATTTTTTCCATGATACCATATCTGAGAGTATGGAGCCAGAGAAACCGGCGATTTTCTGCTGGTAAATTCTACGCATTTAGAGCGGCACTATGGCGGGGATAGGATAAAACACTCACATACCCCGCCGACTATGCGGGAAAAACCTTGAAATATAGGGCTTTTTAAGGCCCTAAATGCGTAGGTTGGTGCTTTGTTGCGATATGCTCCACGGTTACGGTGTATTGTTCATATTCTGTTTTCGGGAATCTTTATGAAATCTTCAAAATTGCCCGGTATGCTATCCGTAAAATCAAAGAAAGGACTTGATTATATGGATATGATTTTGAAAACGACTGACCTCTGCAAAAATTTCAAGGGGCAAATGGCGGTAAACAATGTGTCACTGAACATCCGGCGCAACTCGGTTTATGGTCTGCTGGGGCCGAATGGGGCTGGCAAATCCACGATCTTAAAAATGCTCACCGGCATTTTACGCCCCACATCGGGAAGCATCGAGTTTGACGGCCACCCGTGGAAGCGGAATGATCTGGAGCATATCGGTGCTTTGATTGAGATGCCCCCGCTTTACGAAAATCTGACTGCATACGAAAATCTCAAAGTCAGAACTACATTGCTCGGCCTGGACGATGCACGAATTAACGAGGTATTGCAAATTGTCCAGCTCACGAATACCGGCAAGAAACGGGCCGGGCAGTTTTCTCTTGGTATGAAGCAGCGGCTTGGTATTGCTATTGCATTGCTGAACAGTCCCCAGCTTTTGATTCTGGATGAACCGACTAACGGCCTTGACCCTTTAGGGATTGAGGAACTTCGAGAGTTAATTCGCTCTTTTCCCTGCAAAGGGATTACAGTTATTTTGTCCAGCCATATTCTGTCAGAAGTCCAGCAGATTGCAGATCATGTGGGTATCATTGCTGGCGGCGTCCTTGGATATGAGGGAGAGCTTCGCGCCGGTGAAGATTTGGAACAACTCTTTATGGATGTTATTCGCAGAAATGGTAAGGAGGGATATTAAATGGAGATGGCATATATTCAGGCAGAGAACCTAAAGCATAAGAGAACTTTCACAAAAACGCTGATCGTTCTGGCCCCGTTTGTAACTGCGCTTATGAACTTTTTTGCCCCTCTTTGGTTCCAGCTCAATTCTTATAATTGGTGGTATATCCTGCTTTATCCTGGATTCCTTACGCTCACCTGTGCCTTGATTGAACAGCGGGATAATGGCAAACTAAAATATCGTGCCGTTGCTTCATTGCCTGTTTCGCAGAACAAAGTCTGGAAAGCAAAAATTGGAGTGGCCGGTATTTACTCCTGTGTGGGGAATTTCATTTTCCTGGCGCTAAATCTGTTGGGCGGTTTTGCAATATTAGTTATCAACGAAATTCCCCTGACAATCGGAATTTGGCAGGCTGCGGCCGGAACAGCTTGTATTGTCATTGCAAGCCTATGGGAAGTTCCGCTGTGCTTATGGTTATCAAAAAAAGTTGGTATCTTTGTCACGGTTATTCTTAATGCCGGACTTGGAAGCGTTTTAGGGATTTTCACGGCTACAACCTCTTTGTGGATGATCTGCCCGTATAGCTGGGTGCCACATCTTATGATTTCCGTGTTAAGTATTTTGCCTAATGGTGAGCCGGTTGCAGATCAGAGTACGGCAATGGCATTTTGGATGATTATACTTGTATTGGTCATTTCGCTGGCCTGGTTTGCGGCGCTGTCATTTTTAACTGCAAGATGGTTTGAGAAAAAGGAGGTGGGGTAACTATGGTATCTGTGGTTCGCTGCTGGAAAGCAGAATATCAGAAGTGTAAACATAGCATTTTGCTCTATATGCACAGCATGATTCCGATTATATGTGCGGCGATTTTTGCGGGTTACTATCATATATCCAGATGGGAACTGGCAACCAAAATCAGTGCCTATCTGGAAGTGCTGGCCGTTGCGTTCCCGTTTCTGATCGGCATTATTGTGGGCCTGGTTGTTCAGATCGAAAATCAGGCCGGGCATTATCAGCTTTTGTTGGGAACAATCCCATCTCGCATGGCAACGTATATTGGTAAACTTGGTTTTCTGATGATCTGTGCTTTTGGCGCAACATTTTTAGCGTTAGGAACATTCGCTGCACTATATAGGGATGCTCCGGCAAGCCTTTACCTGAAAGCAGGGATTCTATTGTTGATTACCATGCTTCCCATTTACCTGATTCATTTGTTTGTGGGAATGAGCTTCGGAAAAGGTGCATCTATGGGATTGGGAATTGCAGGGAGTTTAATAGCTGCCCTTATGATAACAGGGCTTGGTGACGCTACATGGAAATATATTCCCTGGGCCTGGGGCGTTCGTGCTATGGATTACACTGTGCTTGCATGGGATAGCCCCCAACTGTATGCACAGGTAAAAACCGATTTTTTCAGCGGTATGATTATTTCTGTATGCTGCACTGTTTGTCTGCTGATTGCCAGTTTGGTTTGGTTTCATGGTTGGGAGGGAGGTAAAAACAGTGAATAAAAAGTGCCTGTTTGCCGTGGTAATTGTGCTTGTAAGTCTTATATGCTTATCGGCCTGCGGTGCGCTCCGCGATACCGCCGATAAAAATAAGGCGTTAAATGAATCTCTGCCGTATTATGAGCTGAACGCCGCAAACTATGATGAAATTTCATATAACGGCCTGACATATACCATAACGGATGAATGTCTTGAAATGTCAGAACTGCAAGAAGAAATCGGGCAGGTATCGAAACGCTTCAAAAATGTGGCGGGGGAAGATTTCAGTTTCGGCTACGTTTACAGTATTGTGGATGTGGATATAAGCAATGCCGTAGCTGTAAATATCAACAATGAATATCGGAAAGCTGACATTAAAAATAATGATGAGTAACCTCGACAATGTGGTATAATGGGGCGGGAGGTGATTTTTTGACCCACTTACTTGTAGTTGACGATGAAGTTTCTATCTTGGAATTGATTAAGAACAGTTTGGGGAAAGATGGATATTTGATAACAGTCTGTCAAAATGCGGATGATGTAGACATCAAAAAGCTGCATTTCTATGACCTCATTCTTTTGGATGTGATGATGCCTGGCACAGACGGGTTTGAGTTTTGCAAACAGATCAGGAATATGGTAGACTGCCCGATTCTCTTTCTGACCGCAAAGACATTAGAGGAAGATATATTGTTTGGATTGGGCATCGGTGCGGATGATTATATTACGAAACCTTTTCGTATTCAGGAGCTTCGCGCCCGTGTCGCGGCACATTTACGCAGAGAAAAAAGGGAGCATCACAGCATACTTTCATTTGAGCCTGATATAAGATTTGACCTTTCCGCAAAGGTACTGTATGTTTCAGAACAGCCGGTTCCCCTTACCAAAAGCGAGTATTCAATCTGTGAATACCTTGCGAAAAACCGGGGACAGGTTTTTACAAAAGAACAAATCTATGAAGCCGTTTTCGGGTTTGATGGAATAGGCGATAACTCTACGATCTCAACGCATATAAAAAATATTCGTGCGAAATTGGAGCATTTCAAAATAAGTCCGATCAGCACCGTATGGGGGATAGGATATAAATGGGAGTGAAAAAGAAACCTACATTGAAAATATTGTTTCGCCAGTTTGCTATCTCCCTCATTGTCATGCTGGTAGCGGCAATTATTGTCCCTTCTGGTTTGGAAGGACTTGCTGTAAATGCTGGATTAGCTACAAGAGCAAATCTAAGTGAATTGCAGGTAAAAGAGATCATTCCAACGCTGACGATTGCCCCGGATATTACAAAGGTTGTGATTCCACAGGGATGCGGCTACTTAATTCTGGACAAGAACTTTAATGAGCTTTACAGCAATATGGACGATGATGAAAAAGAAATTGCCCTGCTGTACGCAAAGGGAGAATATATTGAATATGCTACGGGGAGGCAGTTTGCACTTGTTGTCCGGGAAAACGAATTTTGCGTTTTAAGGTATTATATTGGTTCTCAATTTACAGTGTCATGGCTACCGGAATATTTTCCATCTCCTGACACGCTTGCGTTTATCCTGATGGCTGTAAATTCGCTGCTGGTCATTATCATACTGACCGCCAGATTTGCTAAGAACCTGCGTACACAACTGACCCCGCTTTTTGAAGCAACTGCGGAGGTTTCAAAGCAAAACCTTGATTTTGAAGTAGGACACGCCAAAATCAAAGAGTTTGAAGATGTCCTTGCATCTTTTTCAGATATGAAAGATAATCTGAAAATTTCGTTAGAACGGCAATGGAAAACCAAACAGACACAGAAAGAGCAAATCGCCGCGCTTGCCCATGATTTGAAAACGCCTCTGACGGTTATTCAAGGAAATGCTGATTTACTCACAGAAACAAATCTTGATGATGAGCAACGATTATACGCTGGTTACGTCGTTGAAAGCTCCGGCCAGATGCAGTCATATATTCAAACCCTGATTGATATATCACGGGCGGCGGTTGGTTATCAGCTCCATATTGAAAGTATAGACTTGCCAGCGTTCATGCAGCACTTGTTCGGTTATATGGAATCACTATGCCGGACAAAAGAAATCCGGCTGCAAATGAATACTGTTTCACTCCCTCAAATGCTGAAATTTGATAGGGTGCTGATAGAACGTGCTATTATGAATGTTATCAGTAATGGGCTGGACTACTCCCCGCAAGGCGGAACGCTTTATGTGGATGTTCAGAGTAACAACGGTTTCGTGGAAATTTCAGTCACAGACGAGGGAACGGGGTTTTCTAAAGAGGCATTATGCCACGCACAGGAACGGTTCTATATGGGCGATCAAAGCCGCAATTCAAAGTTACACTTTGGTATGGGTCTATATATTACAAATTCGATTATGGAACAACATAATGGTCAGCTTATTTTAGAAAATTCAAAAGAAACCGGCGGCGCAAAGGTTACTATGAAACTTCCTTGCTGATTTTCCGATAGTGTAATGGACGTCTTTTATGTCCGTCCATTTTTCAAATCTTTATGGAATCTTCAAAACAACAAAACGCTTCAAATCGTCGCCCGGTAGGTTTACGACCTGCCGGGCGATTTTTGTCGATTTTCGCGGATTGTCATTTCCGGCAAAAAATCAGATGGAAAAGGAGGCGGTCAGCAGACCAGGGCCAGCATAGGCCCCTGACAACGGACAGGATCATCCTGCTCACTCCCCACGGAAAGGGGGTGAGAAGATGAAAGTTACCCCTGATGATTACGGGAGGCGCTGCCAGTATCTTTTCCGCTGAATACATTTGATATGTGCATGACTACCAAGTCTTTTTCTGGCTTGGTCAAGCATATCTATGCTGTAATCAAGGCAAGTAATATGTGCATTTTTCAAGGAACTCCATTTGTTTTCCGTAAATACAGCAGTTCCAACTGGAACATCAAGAAGATTTCCTGAAAAGTCATCAGGAACATATGCTAAAACTTTTCGTGCTATATCATTATCATCAGTGCCACTCCAAAATAACTTAATATACAGTTTACTGAAAATATTTCTTTGCGTAAGAACATCGTCATATATATTTTTTGATGTTTCATAAGCATTTTGTATTTTGTCTGCCATATTACCCTCCAAATTTAATTTTAATTCTAAAAGTTCAAAACTATCGTTCTCTGATCTTCCTGATATTACGATTCATGAGGTGTCTTCCAATATGTCTATAAGCAAATGCTTTAAAGGCTGAAATTTCTTGATGATGTTCCTTCAACAGTTCATCTGGACAATCATAAACACCAAAATCCTGATTGATTCCCTCGCTCTGAATATAAGTATTGTTCCTATCAAACTCAATAATGAGATTTCTGAAATCCTTGACTGCTACTCCATAACCACAAAATGCACCTCTACATTCCGGATTTCGTTCCTGTAACTTCTTTATATAGGTTTTATCCAAAATGAAAGCTTCCAGTTCGTACCACTGATTTTCAAAATTAATTTCTACCCAGCTATGGAAAATATTTTTTGGAGCATTACGGTAAACAAACCCGGTCATAGCTCCTTTCTGCAGTCCTTTATCAATCGTAAAACCATGTACTCTGCATGGAATATTGCAGGCACGTAAAAGTGCCATAAATAAAGTTCCTTTTGTATTACATTGTCCATAACCATCTGCAAGTACTTTTGAAGCTGAAATTCCGTCATCAATATTATATCCAAATAAAACATCATCTCTTACATAGTTGTAGATTGCCTTAATCCTTTCAAATTCACCCATTTCCTTCCATTTCATATTTTGAATAAGTTTTTGAATTGCCGGATTAGAAAAATCAACCATTCGTGTTTCCCTAAGATACTTATCTTTCATTTCCTATCGCCTTTCCCATAGGTTTTCTCACAACACAATGCATTCGCATACCTTTACGAATTTCAAATTTTTCTACTTTTAATCCTGCTTTTTTGCAACATTTTATGACCACATCTCTTGTTGGCACCTGGACATCTCCATGTCCGCATATATTTGCCAACGGCATTTCCAATGTATTCATTAGCCATACCAATACTTTGTTGTCACTGTTCACATCTCTAAGAACCAACCTTCCATTTGGGCGAAGACATCTCTTCACACTGTCAAAAAATGCCTGTGGATCCGGATAATCTTTCTTGCACATTTCGTAAATACCAGCATGGCTACTTTCATATCTTCCTGCTGCTTTTGTAAATTCTTTAATTGACATTTTTTATATTCTTCATTTTTCATGCTTTTTTCTCCAATCACTGTACCTTTTCGCCTTGCATCCGCATTTCTTCATTCTTTTCATATAAGCATAAAACTGCTTATGCAATTCCCTCATTTCATCTGGTGCCTTCATAGCATGTTGATACATAAATTTATCTCCAAAACTGCTTTCAAATGTAACTGCCAGCATAATCGTTAAGAATCATTTCTCGCCTCTTACCCTAATGCCACATCTAGGATCATCATCAAACTAAATCCAAGTGCAAAGAAAAGCGTACCAATATTCGAGTGCTGTCCCTGCGACATTTCCGGAATTAGTTCTTCAACCACAACATATAACATGGCTCCTGCTGCAAAGCTCAGTAAATATGGTAATGCCGGGATTACCAGCTGTGCAGCAAGAATCGTCAGTACTGCTCCAATCGGTTCAACCACTCCTGAAAGTACACCTCCGAGAAATGCCTTTCCCTTGCTTTCGCCCTCTGCCCTAAGCGGCATGGATATAATCGCTCCTTCCGGAAAATTCTGAATGGCAATTCCAAGTGATAAAACGAGTGCACTTGTTGCTGTAATCTGTGCATTTTCAGCAAGAAATCCTGCATACATAACACCAACTGCCATACCTTCAGGGATATTATGTAACGTAACTGCCAACACCATCATCGTAGTACGGCCAAGTTTGCTTTTCGGTCCCTCTGCCTGATCACTTCCAACATGAAGATGTGGAATCAAATGATCGAGCGCTAGTAAAAACAAAATACCAATCCAGAACCCAACAACTGCCGGAACAAATGATAATCTTCCCATATTCTCAGATTGTTTAATTGCCGGAATCAGAAGACTCCAGATTGAAGCAGCAACCATTATACCTGCTGCAAACCCTGCAAGTGCACGTTGCACTGACTTGCTAAGTGTTTTTCTCATAAAAAACACACATGCTGCACCTAGTGTTGTTCCAACAAACGGAATCAGTATACCTTCAAAAATATTCATTAGCATTACATTTTCCTTCCTTGTATAATCGAAAAATTTTTCATATATATAGCAAAAATAATTCTCTTCAGCGGTATAGTAACAGTTCTATAGCTTGTTGATTATATTTTCGCTATAATCTTTCAAACCGTCTTTTTGTTAGTTTAAACTAACCACTGCATATATAAGAAACCGCGCAAAAAGTAAACTATAATTTTACACGGTTCTTCTTGTGTTTAAGTATATCACTTACGAAATCATATAACAATAGAATTCTTTCAACAATGTTTTAATTTTTTCTGAACAGTAACCTGGACAGTTTCAGCACAAAATTCCTTGGGTCATTTCATCAATCCTTCTCCCCTTCATTCGCTTCCTCCAGCATAACACTCTCCTGTACCTGTATGTCAGCATACTGGACGCGAAGAACTGCCTGAGGCCAGTTTATGCTGACCATTGCGTTTTTCTCTTTTTCCATGCCTGCTTTGCGGATTAGGTCAAGAAGCTCATTTAATACTTCTTTTGTCAGGTATCCACCCCGCCAGTGAAAAACAAGCACCTTTCCTTTCTTAGCAGCCTGCAAAGACCGCTTGTATACATCCTCCTGTTTGGTAAATGATAATTTCTTCTCTTTGTAGTAAAAATGATCATGATCATTGCAATGAGGCGCAGGTGCGATCAAGGGCTCATGATCGCGAAAGATCTGCTGATCATCCAGGTTGAAATAGTCATAGCGGATTTCCGTGTTTTCGTGATCTTTTCCCAGACTGTTATCAAAAGTGGCATCTAAATGATAATATATGCCATTTATCTTTACAATATTCCAGGTGTGCCGGTATTTGATTCCTTTTTCCGGATTGTTACCGCAAATTGCGATCACACACCATACTCCCAGCGCATCCAGAAGAACCTTCACCGCTTTCGCAATGCCCTCGCATACCCCGACGCTCTGTCCAAGAGGACCTATGATCTCATGGGAATATGCTTTTTTCAGTTTGTCATAACGGACATTTTCGCAGATAAAATCGTGCACATATTTCTCTTTTTCCCACTCAGACATCTTCTGTGCCGGGCGGACAAGCTTCTCTACCCTGGCTGTCAGAGCCTTCTGATGCTCCCGGATCTTGTTTTTCTCAAAAAGATATTCCGGTATGAAAATCAGGTTCGGCGAATCTTTGTAGTAACGATATTTAAAATTGGTTACCCAGAATATTTCCGGATGGTCCAGCCTCATCTGGAAAAAAATATTGTAAAGCTCCTCTCCGGAAAGTGCCGGAACCTGAATTTCATCCGATAGATTTTTCACCCCGACAAAAATGCTGTGATAAGCAGCCTGCTGGGGTTTGTTCATATGATTATAATAGTATTGTTCCATTTTTATCCTTTTAGCTTATCTGTCAGTTTCAGATATCCCTGCACAAGTAGATCTGTTACGATCAGCACAACGACTGACAAAATCAGACAATCTCTTACACTAAATTCGTAAAAAGCTGCAAAACCAGCAATCGTCCAATATACTCCAATATGCACTGCATACATTTTGGATATCTGCCTGGAATAATAGCACAGCTTATTGTAAACAAATTTCCATTTTTCTATAATCGGCATGAGAAAAAATGCCACTGCAAATACAAGGATAATGCTGCAGAAGGTTCCCACTACTTTCACAAGTCCGGGAGTTCGATACTGTTCGATCATATAATTAAAGAATCCGTCAACACCCGGATGCATTACGATGCAGATTACAAACCAGGCTGCCGCTACGATTCCGCATACCAGACCGCTCTTTTTGTAAAAAGCTCCTTTTTCATCCTCTGGTACTCTTCTGATTACTTTTGCAAAAACATATCCTAAAAATACATAACTCAGATATGGAAAAAAGCAGAAGCTTGTCTCACCTTTTCCCCCAAAGGTCATATCCAGAAGCCAGTTAAGTGCCTGATTATCAGAAACCAGCAGTTTGGTAAAAGGTGTTACGATTCCCACTATCAATGCACTTATTATGTAACCGCCAAGTTTTACATTAAATTTCCTGTACAAAGCAAGTACAAGGTAGCACATACCGGATATGAAAAAGATATTCACAAATGTAAGCATGGAATACCGACTTGCTTCAAATACTTCCCTGCTGCCTGCCACTTCCCCTGTAATGGAATTTCTTATGGCGTAACTGACCGTCATGACTGCCGCATAGCACAAATTGCTTATGCCTTGGTAAATCAACAGTTTTATACCGTTTCTGACCATGTCCTTTGGCTGGGAATGACGTGTAAAAACACTTCCAAAACCCATGGTAAACAGATATAAGCAGGCTCCGGTAGGCATAAACAGGGCAAACATAATTTTATGTACACTTGACTCTGCCGCTGCTGCACCTGCAATTGTCTGAAAGGAATGTATAAATACAATCATGATCATCAGAAAGCCTTTTACCAGGTCAAGCTCTCTCTGGCGTCCAGTATTTACTTCTTTTTCTTTTAAAGAAAACATATTTCTTCCCCTTTTCCTTAATTTGTTCAAATATTATCTAAAAGTGCAATGTTTTTTGGATACTCCATATTAGAATATAAGTTCAGCTGCAGCTGCAATATCCTGTTATACTCATCACATCCAGGCTCAAGGACTCTTCTCTGCTCATACAAGTCGTGGTCTTCCTTGCTCATTTTCACATCAAAGCTTTCCTTTGTATGAAACTGGATTTCAATTCGGTAGTTGCGCGGATTTTTAAATTTGGTATTCACGCCATTGTATGGAAAACCGTCATTAGTCCAATAATTTTTTAATGCATAAATTTTCCAGTTTTTCTCAGACAAAGCCGTTATAACAGAACGGATCTGTTCTACATAATCTTCTGGATCCAGTATGATCGTATAACGGACTACATCCGCCAGCGAATCAAAGAAGGATTTCTCTACTCTCTGATAAAGCTTATTGTACAAGGATTTCGGTGATTTCACTCTGTACTCTAATCCTTCCAGTACGGCTTTGTTGGTTTTCGCGAACTCTATAAGGAATTTGGTTGTCTCGAATTCTGTGGATAAATAATCGGCATAAAACACTCTTTCCTCAGGAGAAAGCTTCTGAAACAGTTCCCTGTCCTTATCTGTCCATGATTCTTCGATTTCTTTGTTCAGATAGATTTTTTCAGCTGTTTCCGCAGACGGAAGGCGGTGAAGCTCTATGGAAACAATGGAAAAAAGATTCAAACTGTAGTCTGACCGGTCAGACAGACTACTGACAATTTTCCCGAAATTATCAATAATTAAATTTACCTTCCGCTCAATCAGTGTATAAGCCGAATCCGAACCGCCTGCTTCTATCACCAGCTTGCCATCTTTTACCTTAATACTTCTTACCACGTTTCTTTCAACAAATCCAACGATTTCTTCGGAATTATATTTGTCGAACTTGTCATAGCTCAAATCAATATTTGCATTTTTTAGTTCTGCCAGCTGGTTTCCAACAGCTAACACAGCTGCCAGTTCCTTCAGCCTGATAACATTTTGATTGTTCAACACCAAAGCTTCTTCTAACTGAACAGGTGCTGTACCATTTTCACCGATAAAGTGAAGCATACGGATTATGGCATATTTATGCAGATCTGATGGAAATTCAAATATATCGCCGTATTCTTCCAACAGGCATGCACTGAACAAAACATGATATTTACTCATAACCTGAAAGAACGTAAGCTCTTCTGTCTGCTTCTGAATTCCAAGCTTGTCCACATATCTATTCATAATTTCCTGATTTAAGCCAAATCCAATATGTGCAAATAGCGCTGCGGACAAAAGACAGTAGCACTCATCTTCATTCAGATTTTTCAGTTTCTGCTTATCCATTATCATATCACAAAATTCTGCAATATCGATAAAATGCATTATAGAATAATCAGAAATATTAGGATATAACTTTTTATATTTTTCCAGCATTCTCTGGACAACTGTACAGTTATCCCGGTAGTTCCCGTATAGTTTTTTTGATTTTGCTAATAAAATTTCCGAACACTTATTAACTATCATTTAGTTTTTCTCCAGTCTCTTTTCCCTGTTCTCCTTCGTTTGCCTCTTTAATCAGGATAATGGCGCAGAGTTATTCGTTTCTTTTCCGGCTTAATTACCTCAAGATTACTTACCGTTTCAAAATAACCATTCATATTCCGAATATTCTTTTGTCATTTAAAATCATATCGAACCACAGCACAGTTTTTTACTCCAAATGCAGCATATTCCTCATTTGTCATATCCGTAAAATAGGACTGTACCACTCTGGCGATTCCGTTGTGAGCAACCAGGATGTAGGTCTTTTTATCGGACTCTGCTTTTATTTCATCAAGAAGATTATAGATTCTCTGCGCCAGCCTGAGTGTGGATTCTCCACCTTTATGACTGCATGCAAAAAACTCCTTTGCTTTCTTGAAATCCTTCCCATCCCGGGGAGTGGATTCCCATTTTCCAAAATTCTGCTCAATCAGCCTTGGTTCCACCCTGTATGGAATCCCTGTCATTTCCGAAATCAACTGAGCCGTATCTGCCGCCCTGCTAAGCGGTGAGCAGAGGATTTCATCTGCCTTAATCCCCTCCGCAAGAATCTTCTGTCCCGTCTCCTTTGCCTGCTCGCGTCCATATTCTGTAAGCGGACTGTCTGTAGCCCCGCATATTTTGTTCTCAACATTCCACACGGTCTGCCCGTGTCGGATGAAATAGAAATGTCCCATGGTGGGTCCCTCCCGTTATTTTCTTCTCATAATCCTGGTTATATTTCTCGGTAAGCGTCTTTACCTCTGCTTCCGTAAATCCAATATAAGGTGCAAAATTCCTAGAGCATGTTTAAAAAGGCTTTCTGCAAGATGTGCGTCACAATCGTCCAAGAAAATAAAATACAAATAAAAGCAAAGTAGCAATAGCCGATATATTTGCTATATCATTCCACATATTCCACCTTGTTCTTACATTCTTACGCTAATCGCCTTAATCACCGTCACATCCGCTGGCAGCCATTCTACATCTCCCATTTTTTCCTTCGTCAGCCATTTTGCGGCTTCATGTTCTTTTAACACAAGATCCCCTTTCACAATCTCGCACCAAAAGCAGTCCATGGAAAGGTGAAAATCTGGATAGTCATACTCGATGGTATCAATTAACTCTCCCACTGCAATTTCTGTATCAAGTTCCTCCATAATTTCACGTTTTAACGCTTCCTGCGGTGTCTCGCCAGGTTCTATTTTTCCACCGGGAAATTCCCAGCCGCCTTTTAAGGGACCGTAGCCACGTTGGGTTGCAAAAATAATGGGTTCGCTTTTTTCATTAACAGCTTTTATTACGGCTGCAACTACTCTAACTGTTTTCATAATCTTCTCCTCATCATGAATTCACAATATACTCATAAATATCTTCTCTTACAGGTACATCAAGAATCCACTCTATCTCCACTGCTGTTTTTTCTGTATTTGCCATTTTAAATTCTTTCGTTTTTCCACTTGCAGTCATAGGGCCAAGATAATAGAATTCTTTAGAAATTTTGTCATCTTTGTTTTTTCGTACAAAAAGTTCCACTTGGATTCCCCGCTCTTTCGCTTTTAAGAAATTCTGCACGTCCTCTGATTGCAAATTTCTTCCAGACTTTGAAATTGCGATTAAGTGATCTCGAAAACCAGGAATAAAATGATCCTCATATTTGGTTGTATCGCTAATATTTTCTTCTTTATCGTAATTGATAAATACAGGAAATGTTTTTGTCTTTTTGTCAAACTTGTAACCACCAATATTTAAAGGCACTTCATTTTGTGCCCAATTCAGCAAGCGGCAAACATCTTCATAAGTATATTTTTGATATAAAACCAAATCAGTCTTAGCATAACTATTCCTGTAATCTCTTTCGTAGCGGTTTATTCCAAAATCAACCAATTCTTTAAGGATATTATAAAAATCATCATTTGATAACATTTCCACAAACGATTTCGTTGGTTTATAATCATTTCCAGCTTCTTCAATAAACACACACTGAGAATAGGTCTTCTTACCTGTTCCAGCAGGAAATTCATTTGTCATCACATTTACAATATTTTCTTTTTGATCCTGGCTAAGTTCTTTTCCATATGATTTCATATCTTTGGAAAGCTCTGCAAAGAGGCCTAATTTAGGAAACCCATGAGAATACGTGAGCATCCGTTTTAACAGTTGAAGTTCCTGTATACGTTTTCCATTTGCTAATTTCTTAGATACAAATTCAATTACCTTTTCCTCATCCAAGGACAACCGAACTTTATATTCTTTTTCATATTTCACCAGGAATTTGTAATAGGAACCAAGACTGTTATTGTCAAAAATCCGAATAACATCCATCTCTCCGTAATCATCAAAATCACGAAGGTTTGGAATCCTTCCAAGCTTATTCTTCAGATTCGTGTAATTTTCTTTGATAAGCTTAATATCACTGAAGTTTGCATTATCTACAGATGCAAAAATTCTTTTCCGGCTAATCTCATCAAAATGTACGGTAGAAGCTCCTGGAATTATCCTTCCGCCTTCCATAATGTATCTACGAATATTGTCTTTATTGTAAGTTCTATCCCCTGATAGCGCAATTGGAATCATAAAATTGTTATTATAATTTCCAATAAAATCCAGAATAACTACATATTCCTTTCCCTTGGCTTTTCGCAAACCTCGTCCAAGTTGTTGAATAAAAACAATTGGGGACTGTGTTGGTCTAAGCATAATAACTTGATTAACTTCAACAATATCCACACCTTCATTTAATATTTCAACAGAAAAAATATAGTCTAATGGCTGGTTGTCATCTGTTGCTTCATCCTCGTTCATTGCCAATCTTTCAAAAGCAGCTTGTCTTTCCGATTCAGAAGCATTCCCATTAAGCGCTATTGTTCTAAACTTACGTCCAGTAGAAGGATTCATTATTTGATTAAATTTCTCAGACAGTTCCTCTGTTTCTTTTATACTGCTACAAAAGATTAGTCCTTTGACTTTTTCTCCACTGCAACCATAGTAATCAGCTTGGCTGATAATATGTTTTACTCTCTCATCACTTGTCAGCATAGAAAAATCTCTACTGGCATTTTCAGCATCACCAATAATTGATAAATCTGTTATTCCAAAATAATGGAACGGACAAAGCAGATTTTCTTCCATTGCCTGTTGAAGCCGAATCTCGTATGCGATCTGATAATTGAAAAGCTCATAAACGTTTCTGTCTTCCATATTGTCATCTCTTTTATCCGGAGTTGCTGTCATACCAAGCCAAAGTTTTGGAGTAAAATGTTTCATCACTTTTTGATAAGTATTGGCTGGAACATGATGAGCCTCATCCAGAATAATACAGTCAAATGCATCCTTTTCATATTGAAATAAATGCTCATTACGATTCAACGTTTGAACTGTAGCAAAAATGTAATCCGCATCATATTCATAATAACCAGCTCCTACAAGTCCCATGGAAACAGATTTTCCAAAGACCTTTTCATAAGATTTTTTCGTCTGTCTTGCTAATTGACCTCTATGTACCAGGAACAGTACTCGTTTGTAACCTAATTCTCGCATCGCAAAAGCCGAAGCAAAAGTTTTTCCCGTTCCTGTTGCAGAAATCAAGAGTGCTCTTTTCTCTCCTAATTCAACAATTTTTCGCAGATTAGTAATAAATTTCACCTGCATACTATTGGGTTTCAATTTATAGCTTTCAATTGAAGTAATTTCTTGTTCTTTGGCAATTTCTCTTTGATGCTTTATTATCTTATAACGTTCTTTGTAATTTTCATAAAATTCATCGTAAAATAGGGCATAGGATGAGTTCCATAATTCTCTGAACTCAGCAACAATTTCTTTCGCCATTTCGCCTTGTTCTGTTGAAATCAGCTTGGTGTTCCATTCACGATTACTGGTAAGTGCAGCGCTGGTGATATTGGAGCTTCCAATTATAATGCGATATATTTCGTCTTTTTTAAAAATATATCCCTTTGTATGGAAGCCTTCGGCTGCTCTTTCTACATCGAACATTTTCAAAGTAATGTTAGATAATGAATTAAGTTTCTCCAAAGCTCTTGGTTCGCTGAAATTCAGATAATTAGTAGTCAGAATTTCACCTGGAATATTTCTTTTTTCAAGTTCTTTTAGTGTCTGAAGCAATGGAGTGATACCGCTCATAGTAATAAAAGCTACACTAATCTGAAAACGGTCGCATGCCAAAAGCTCATCTTCTATGGATGAAAGAACCTTTTTCCCTTTTTTGTAATTGTTTGATACAAATCTAGGACGATATGTACTACCAGATGCAACAGCCCCGTCTATATATGCAGTTTCAAAACCGGATCGCATTTCATCAATTTTGCTCATTTGTTTATAACACTCCCTGCTTCCACATTTCTTCCGCCACACTCACATATTCCTTACTATTCTCCACAATCCCAATCTTCTCTTCCCACGTAAGATTTCTCTTAATCTTAGCAGGACTTCCCATTACTAAGGAGCCGTCTGGAATAATGGTGTTTTTGGTGACGAGGCTTCCGGCGCCGATGATGCAGTCGCTGCCAATTTTGGTTCCGTCGAGAATTACAGCACCCATTCCGATTAAAGTACGATCGCCGATTGTGCAGCTGTGGATTACGGCATTGTGGCCTATTGTGACATTATTTCCAATGTGCACTGGCAGGTCGCGGCTAACATGGATTGTGCAGTTTTCCTGGATGTTGGTTTCCTCGCCAATTACAATTGATGCGTCGTCTCCGCGGATTACGCTGTAGTATAGCACACAGCTGTCACGTCCGATTGTTACATCACCGATGATTACGGACTGCTTCGCAATTTTTGCAGTTTTATCTATTTTTACATTTTTATAGTTCATTTATCATTCTCCGATCTCATGATATTATATTGAACCAATGTCAGACTGTTTTCATTATAGTACCATACCAAAAAAAGAGATTGTATATTATTTCATTCAGTTACTTGGGCGTATATCAATTTTTTTGTTCTAAAATTAATTTTATTTTAATTCCAAAATATGCTCGTTTCTTTTTTTATGTTTGCGGACACGTTAGCGTTGTTCACGGTATTACCGGAAATCAGTTCAGTAACAGATATGGAAAACGCATCTGCAATGGGCTCCAGCAAAGTAGAGTTTCCTACGCTAATAATCTTCATTTATAGGCAACACCAAACTTATTGTCCTAAAAACTTTTCTATTATATCCCAATAAACTTCCATCGTCTCATCCCCGCCACAATATATCTCATGCTTCGTCCCGGGCATGTAAACATACTCGCAGGGGACAGCACCGCGCTTTCTGATTTTCGCTGCGAATTTCTGAAGTGCGCGGACGGATACGAAATCGTCTTTTTCGGCCTGAAAAATAAGGAGTGGGGACTGGAGCATCTTCCAGCCGTGGTATCTTAAATACCAGCTCATTTTTATGGAGGCTTTCAGCCAGCCATAGGATGGTGCACAGGTCTGGAGAAATTGTTTTTCTTTTCGCAGGTTGTTGTACCTTATAAATTTAGGTTCAGAGGTGCCAGCGCTGGTTTGGAAGGTGTCGGTTCCGTCGTATGGCTTCTGTCCTAAGACATAGGACTCTTCCTTTCCCAAAACGCATTCTGCATGGGCAATCAGTACAGTCAACGGCCATGGCACGCCTCCAGTGAGCGGTTTGATCATAGGAGAGCTTAATATCACTTTATGAAAAAGAGCGGGTTCCCAGGCTGCGGCGATTGCGCTGATTGCACCGCCCATGGAGTGGGCAAAAAGGTTCAGGGGCAGGTCTGGATGTACCCTTTTAATTTCGTGGCATACTTTCAAAAAATCCCTTACATACCGCTTCCAGATATCAATATATACTAATGAGGGATCTGCTGTCAGGCGGTAGCTTTGGCCGTGTCCCATATGTTCTGGCATGTATACGTGATAGCCAGCCTGTAAAAAATAGTAAATCATCTCCTCATATTTTGGCGCACCTTCTGTGAAGCCGTGGCTGATTACAACCACCCCTTTTGGATCATCTGCCAGATAACGTTTCACATGGATTTTTCCTATAATTCCATTTTTCTCATGATAAATGTCTTCTGCTCCTGGAATGTACCCATCTCGGCAATGAGCCTTTAAATAAGGTTCCACCTCATTTTTCATAGTATCTAAATATTCGTTTTCCTGTATTATTTTCATTTCAAAACTCCCCTTACAAGCAGCTTATAAAATCATAAAAAACAATCATCACGATTCACACATTCCTGATAACACAACTCATTCAAAAGTATCTTTGAAAAAGGTGTACTGCGACATGTGTTACAATTTACGAGAGTCTTAATACTTTATTACTATCCCCCAATAATCCCATTAATCTTCTTCTCATTATAAAACACCAGAATAATTCCGCCCACCATACAAAACACCGCTGCGCCAAAGGCTGCGATTCTATAACCAGTTCCCTCTCCTGCTCCAATCGTAGAAACAGCAGTAAAGATCAGCATGGAAAGACTCTGGCCCAGTTTGAATGCAAAGGTTCTTGCCGCATAAAACATTCCTTCCCTGTTGCTTCCGGATGTGATGGAATCACTCTGGGCGATATCTGCCACAACCGCCTGGGGCAAAATTCCAAAAATTGCCATCGGCAGCGCTGCCACCACCGTCAGGATCAGCCCCTGTACGGTTTCCGGAATAAAGCTCATTTTTCCCATAAATCCTGTATAGAAATAAGCCAGACTGAATACAGCAAATGCAAATAGGATCATCTTTTTCTTACCCAGCTTCGGGGTAAGCTTATTTACCGGAATGTAAAATACCAAAGACAATGCTGTCATCCCCACAAAATACAGGGTTGTCATCGTCTCCGGCAGCTTCAGAAGGCTGGTCACAAAGAAAGGCAGACCTGTCTGAAACATGGTAAGGGCGATCCAGTAAAAAATATCGGAGCCCACAAATTTACAAAATTCTCCATTCTTAAACGTAGCAGTCAGGGAGCGAAAAGCAGACTCTTTTGCTGGAACTGTGTCCACGTAATCCTTTTCCCGAATGCAAAATACCGGTATCAGCATGCAGATAAATGCCACCACTGCCATCAGCGTGAAGGTGACACGGATGGCGCCAACACGTCCAAATGCCGGGATAAATGCACCCCAGATAGTTGGTGCCAGGTATGCAACTGCAGTTCCTGCAATGAATGTAAAGGAAATCACCGTAGAAATGTTAAGCCGCTCCTGCTGAGTATGTCCCAGCTCCGGAATCAAGGCATTATACGGTGTGCAATAAGCTGTAATGGAAAGGTAATAGGCCAGAACCATCACCAGCAAAAACGCTGCATTGAGCCAGCTTTTCTCATTGATCGGGGACCAGAACACTAACACTGTGGAAAGTGCCAGAGGCAGGGACGCCCATTTCAGGAACGGAATTCGCCGTCCATTTTTGGACGTACACCGGTCTGACCAGGACGCGATCATAGGATCTGTGAAAGCATCAAAAATTCTTCCGAAGGCTGTGATTCCTCCGATAATGGTGAAAATGCCAAGCACCACCAGTCCCTGGGGAATAAATACAGTCTGCCCCTGGCTGATGGCGGTTTCATCTGGCTGATAAAAATACACAAGCCAGTTTGAAATGATTCCGGACAACATTGCCCATCCAAACTGACCTGCTGCAAACTGCCAGATTTTTGCTGTTGTAAGTTTCTTCATCACGCACTTACCTCCTGCTTTTTTATAATAATGATAGTATCATTTTTGTGCCCGCTTCACAATATACGAATCATTACTATTGCACAATTTTCACAGAATTTATTACTGTTTTATAGGTAATAATTTACTTGCAAGTGTTTGAAAAAGGCTTTCTGCAAGATGTGCGTCACAATTTGTGGAAGATTTTATCCGGATGAGGACGCCATAGCGGGCAGCAACCGAATTCGGGTAGAATATACCGCAAAGTGGGCGTGCAGATTGCGGATTTTATTCAGCATTCCACAGCCACTTTAATTACGCCATCTCTCTTATTTTCAAAGAGCTCATACGCTTCCTCAATTCTGCAGAGCAGATAGGTATGTGTGAGCACAGGCTTAGGCTTCTCCATTCACTGTCTGCCATCCGGAACTTTCATGGTAAATATAAAAGCAAGTGAACTAAGCAGCAGCATATAAGGATACAGCAGCATTGGAAGTATATCAAATGCACTGACCACTTCTCCTAAACTGGCTGCAGCAGAAACAGCAACCAGCATTTGCGCTCCGTACGGCAAAATCCCCTGAAAAATACAGGAAAATGTATCCAAAATAGAAGCCGCTTTTCTGGCGCTGATACCGTAATCCTTTGACATTTCCTTTGCAATCGGGTTCGCCATAACGATCGCAACTGTATTATTGGCAGTTGCAATATCCATTAACCCAACCAACAATCCCATTCCCAAGAGTCCGCCTTTTTTTCCTTTAAACACTTTCTTTATCCAGTATAATAAAGCGGAAAATCCACCGTACTCCTTGATCAGGGCACAGATTGCAGCTACCAGAATCGCAACCATACTGGTTTCAAACATCCCTGCAGCACCAGTTCCCATATTTCCGATCAGGTCTGTTGGTGCTATCATTCCTGTTGCAATCATAATAACTGAGCCACTTAGAATACCTGTAATCAGTACGAAAAATACATTAAATCCGATGATACCACCTATAAGAACCAGAATATAGGGAACGGTCTGTATTAAATCGTATTTTTCTTCGATAAATCCACCATTATAATTTTTCACAGACAAAACCAGCAGAATAACAATGCTGGCAATGGCAGCCGGCAGTGCAATAAAGAAATTTTCCTTAAATTTATCTTTCATTTCACAGCCTTGTCCATTACATGCGGCAATGGTTGTGTCTGATATAAATGACAGATTATCTCCAAACATGGCGCCGCTCATGACAGAACCAATACAAACCGGCAGTGCAAATCCGGATACCCTTGCTACTGCAACTCCAATTGGAACGATCAGTGTAATTGTTCCTACAGAGGTACCCATTGCAAGAGAAACAAAACAGCTGACCACAAAAAGCACAACAACTGCAAACTGAGGCGGAACCAGTGACAAAATAAAATATGCAACACTGTTTGCGGATGTTCTTCCGACTATACCTACAAAAATACCTGACAGCATAAAAATTATGATCATTGTAATAATGTTAGGATCACTGATTCCCCTCCCCATAACTTCCAGCTTATCATTCAATTTAAGCTCGCGGTTCTGTATACAGGCAACAAGTAATGCAACCAGAAATATTACAACAACGGGGATTTTATAAAATCCCATCTCGATATCCAGGCCATACTCAAATAATATGCCAAGCCCCAGATACAAAAGAAAAAACACTACTATAGGAAGCAGTGCTTTTCCATTTCTTTTTTCATTTTTCCTCATCCTACACTTTTCTCCTTCTTAGTTATAGTACTAATAGTATCATTTTTGTGTCCGCTTCACAATAGCAAGTCAACTGGATATTTTATATAAAAAGATCCCGGCAGGCTTCTGCTTCTGAGCGCTCAAACTCAGGTAGTATGAAACCTGCCGGGAAGTTTTATTTTCATCAACCAAAAAAACTATAGCTTACTGATAATCCGTCTCTTATATTCCAAAAATTCTTCTGACAATGCAAAATCCGCTGCCCTGGGTTTTCTCTCCTGGATCACGATCTCATCTTTGATGGTTCCCGGAGTTCCGTTCAGAATGTAAATCCGGTCGGACAAAAGAATGGCCTCATCAATATCATGGGTGATAAACAAGGTAGACAGATCAATATGCTGCATAACTTCCAGATACCATTTATGCACGCTGGCCTTTGTCAATGTATCCAGTGCACTGAAAGGCTCATCCAGAAGGGCAACTCCGCTGGAACTTAAATAGGTTCGAAGCAAAGCCGCACGCTGACGCATACCACCGGACAGCTGGCTTGGATACTGATACTGGGTGCCTTCCAGACCAAATTCTGCAAAAAGCGGATTGGCCTTTTCCCTGGCTTCTGCTTTCTTCACGCCTTTCAGTACAAGGGGAAGTGCTACATTGTCGATCACTTTCTTGTGGGGAAGGAGAAGATCCTTCTGCAGCATGTAGCTGATGCTTCCAGGTGTGGAAGTCACATCCTGATCTTTCAGATAGACCTTTCCTTCATCAGGTGGGATAATACCGGAAAGCACATTGAACAATGTGGTCTTTCCGGAACCGCTGACTCCCAGAAGGGAAACCAGTTCCCCCTGCTCCAGATAAATGGAAATGTCCTCCAAAACCTTTTTTTCACCGTATGTTTTTGAAATATGTTCTGCTCTTAAAATCACTTTATTTTGTTCTGATGACATATTCGTTCCTTATACACAGTGCTACTTCTATAACCAGTTCCATTTTCCGCAAAAATCGGGGTAAATTTTCCTGACAGAATAGCTCTATGTGTTAATTTCTTTCTCTTTCATTCCTTACTGGGGAAGATAATCATTAGAGAAGCCGACTCCAGTAAGATCCTTGTCGCAAAGCTGGTTCTCATACAGCCATTTGTAGAATGCATTCCATCTGTCTGCATCAATTACGCCCCAGCTTTCTGCATCGTCAATGTATTTTGTGGAAAGGAATTCCTGACTCTTCTTTACAAGATCTTCAGCATCCTTCAGAGAGCCTGTATTATCGCCGTCAATGAGGATCTGTGCTGCCTCATCCGGATTCTCTGCTGCAAACTCATATCCCTTTGCAGTTGCTTCCATAAATGCTTTCGCCTGATCCGGATTCTCAGCAAGATAGTCGTTATTTGCAATGATAACCGGTGTGTAGTAGTCAAATACAGGATTGATATCAGAGAATGCAAAATAGTCGCAGTCTACACCTTCTACGTCAGCATTGATTCCGCCCCAGCCCTGGAATACCCAGATGGCATCCGTCTGATTGGCAGCAAGTGCTGCAGGCTCATCTGTAATATCATTAGGGATCAGGGTAACCTGACTGAAATCTCCGCCGTCGCCGTTTACAACATTTTCCAGCATAGCAAGCTCGATTGGGGAATCCCATGTGGAATAGGTTTTTCCGGTAAGTCCGGCTGGTTTATCAATTCCGTCACCTTTTCGGGAAAGGATTCCGGAGGTGTTGTGCTGAATGATTCCTGCAACTGCTGTGATTCCAAGAGGCTCGTCAAGTGCAAGGGAAGCAGCCATGGTATCCTGGGCCTCGATCGCAAACTGAGCCTGACCTGCTGCGCACATAAGGGCTGCACCATTTTCCGGTGGCTGAACGATTTCCACATCAAGACCAGCTTCTTCGTAGTAGCCTTTTGCCTGTGCTACATAAAGTCCGGTGTGGTTGGTATTCGGTGTCCAGTCCAGGCAGAATGTGATTTTCTCCTGTGCACCATCTTCTGCGTATACACCTGTAGGAACTGCAAGCACCATAGCTGCCGCTGCAACTGGTGCGATTACTTTTTTCAGATTCTTATTCATGATTTTTCTCCTTTTCTACCTGCAGCCATGGCATTGTGATCCGGCTGACAATATTTACTGCCAGAAGAAGTAAAAGGCTGATGATCACAATGAAGATAATGACTGCAAACATTTTATCAAAAGAATATGCTTTTTTTACACGGGTCATATAAACACCAAGTCCGTTAAATCCACCCAGCCACTCAGAAACAACTGCTCCTACAACTGCATAGGAAGCAGATATTTTCAGCCCGGAAAAAAACTGGGGCAAAGCACCTGGAAATTTCACATGGCGGAAAATCTGTGCCCGGCTGGCTCCCATGGCCTTCATCAGACGAATGGCATCCGGATCCACACTTTTATATCCATCCAGCAGTCCGATTGTAATTGGGAAAAAAGTGGTGATCACAACCAGAGTGATCTTCGGTGCCATTCCAAATCCCATCCAAAGCACCAGAATTGGCGCAATGGCAATGGTCGGTATGGTCTGCGTAATGATCATGATCGGATAAAATGCCTGATCCATTACACGGAACCGATCCATCATAGTTGCAAACACAAATGCCAGCGCGATTCCAATGAGAAGTCCGTAAAAGGATTCCAGCAAAGTGAATTTCGCATGGAAAAGTATGGTTGGCAGATCGCCAAACAGGGCTGTCAGCACTGCTACCGGAGATGGAAGCATGTAGGAGGGAACAATTCCCGAAATGCTTACCACTTCCCAGCCAAGCAGAATCACGGCTATGGCTGCAATTGGAGGTATCTTACTAGTGATGTTTGGTAACTTTCTTTTCAATGGTAAGTACATCCCCTTCTGGTTTATATGCAATTTTAACATATACGCTCATAGCCTTGCAGCCTGCGCGCTCAGCTACATGCTGACACTCTTTTACAATATCCATCAGCTGGTCATAATCACCTTCAATGGTGGTCTCAAATGGTCCTACATAATAGTTCAGACCAGTAGATCTGATGTAGGCGATCACCTCGTCTACAATGCGGATAACTTCCTCTTCATCCTGTACATTTGGCAGTACCTGAATTGCTACACTTGCGTTCATTTTCTTTTCCTCCTATTTTCTGTCCCATAAACAGGACTTTGCGTTAAAAATCGAATAAGAACCATTCTTGAAACTGTGACGGAACTGAACAGGCTCTGTCAGTCAGTATGAAAAAAAGAGCACCTGCCATCCAGACAAATGCTCCTAATTACATCGTTAAACACTTCCTACACTGGCATGATCCAACAGGTTAAAAGGGTCTAAGGACTACCTTACTCTCAGCTTCTCAATTGAAACTCCCCTGGTCGTTATTCAGATTTCGTTGCTTATTATAATACACCTTTCTTCAAATTACAAGAAACTATTTTTATCTCAATTATATTTTACATACCCTTAACAGAATTGTACTGCTCGCAGTCTGACCAGCACGCTCTAATTAATATTCCCATTTCATCAGAATTCGTAAAAAAAATCTCCCTGCATATCACAGTTATTTCCTGCAGAATATATAATAAATCTACAGATTCTCAAAGGCAGCCTGAATACTGTCATAGTGCAGGAATTTTCCCTGGGCTGCAAATTCCTTGATCTGATTCAGAGTGGCAAACATGTGGCCGTCTGTCTCTTCTTCCTGAAGGTGTAGATCTTCTTCTTTCACATCCATCACAAAGCGGTAAACATCTACGAAATAGTTGTCTCCCTCCCCTGGATTCTCTCTTTTGTAAGTAAAAAGATAGCCGCCCTGCGCACCGCTTACATCAAGGCCTGTCTCCTCTTTCACTTCGCGGAGTACAGCATCATAAGAAGATTCCCCTGCCTGTGCTGCACCGCCGGAAACTTCCCACCAGCCTGGTGCCCAGGCTTTTGTCATCACACGTTTGGTAATGAGAAACGTACCATCTGGTCTTGCCACTACTCCAAGTACGGTGAGATGGTATTCTCCGTCCTTTAAACACCAGTCGTTTCGTTTCATGGTACGGCCGGTAGGTCTCTTGTTAATATCATAGATGTCCCAGAATTCCATTTTATTACTCCTGTTATATTTTTCTCGTGTATATTCTTGTTTCATTCTTATTTTGCAAATATTGTTATCATATGCAATATTTTACTATTTCAGCAGTTCCTCCACCATCTCTCTGGTATACTCTACCTTCTCTACATGGTTGACCTCGATCTGATACAGTGCATTTGCCGCAATGTGCTCTGCTGCCTGCTCCAGATCACGAATACCTGAAGTATTGGAATAACGCTGGATGATTGCCTCCAGCGCCCCCTCTGTGATAATGCACTCACTCTCTTCCATATGCATTCTCTTAAGAACTTTCGGAAGAGAGAATCTGGAAAAGATTACTTTCTTCTCCTCAGCTGTATAATCCGGAATATCAATTACTGCGAATCTGGACATCAGCGGTGCACTGATCTGGTCACGGTCATTTGCAGTAGCAATTGGATAAACACCGCCAGTTGGGATCATACACTCCATATAGTTATCTGTAAATCCAAGATTGTCCAGAAGGGTAAGAAGTACGTCTGCCGGATTTCCATTTCCTTTGCCGGAATTTGCCTTATCAAGCTCGTTAATAATAAATACCAGATTAGAGGCACCAGCCATGGAAAATGCCTCCATAATAATTCCGGGCTTTGCATTTGCGTAAATACGGGGGCTTCCGGTAAGCTGCTTAGAGTCGTTAATTGAGCTCATGTCCAGCGTAGTCCACGGAAGTTTCAGGATTCTTGCAACTGCATAGGCTATCTGGGATTTGCCAGTACCGGCAGGTCCGATCAGAAGAAGTCCGTAGGCCGGAAGGGTATGTGTACGGTTGATCTGGATAATCGTCTCGATAATACGTTGTTTCACACGCTCCATTCCATAAAGCTCTTCATCCAGGATTCTCCTTGCCTCAACAGGATCGATTGCTTCAAAATAATTGTTCTTCCACTGGATATTCAACATAATAGAAAGAGCCCTCTGTGCATGATGGCGCTCTTCCTGAGAAACTTCACTGGATCTTGCCACTGCCAGATTTCTTCTGGTCCAGAGTCTGATATTATCCGGCAGTGTTTTGCCTGCGCAGGTCATAAAATCGGTAATGCTCTGAATACTGGTAAGCTTCATCTCATCACCGTTTACCTCCTGTTCCTCATCCTCTTCTGCCTCGGCAGGTGCATTACTCTCCAGAAGTCTCTCGATCATAAACTGCAGAAAGCCATCCTCTGCGGAAAGCTTTGTGCCGCCGCCAAAAGCAGTTTCACGAATGCGGTATACCGCATATCCGTCCTCCCTGTTAGTACCAGACAAACGTACATTGATCCTACTGTCTCCCAGCCATTTCAAAAGACTGGTAAATCTGGAATCAATTTTCAGCACATCTGCTGTATGGTTACCGTCTTCTTCCTTAAAATCAAAAGCAGTACGGTTTACCGGATTGGTAAACACACCGCAGGAATGATGTTTCCACTGTCTCTCTTTATTGTCAAGCACCATGATCGGCTGCTCCGGTGAAGGCTTCGTATGGCTGCTGTGAAATGTTGTGTAAGTACACTTTGCCTCCGCTTTGCTTGCAGAAGCACCGCTGAAATCAAATACTGGCATAGCTTTTTCCTCTTTCCTGTGTATTTAAAGGGATATATTTCTCTAATTTCTCTTACCTACTATAACAACATTTTTCTCTAATGTCCAGAATGAGTTATCCTGTTTCATAATGCAGCATTGTCTTGTATTATTGTTCACTTTGTGACCAGTAACTATCTTATTTTTTATATATCTTGGCATTTCTTAGTTTTTTACAAAAAATCTCTTGCCAAAATGGAGAAATTCGTGTATTCTATTATACGGACTACTTTTCAACAATTTGATTTTCACTTAACATTTGATATATATTTCTGATTTTTAGTGCGCAGACACCATAGTCCCTCCCAAAGCTTCTAATGGAATACTGCAATCTAAAAATAAAAGACTCCCGGGCGCTCTAGAGCGTGTCTGAAAAAGCTTTCTGTAAGATTTTTCAAACAGGCTCAAGTGTTCCGGGAGTTTTTCAATTCATTTATGCCAGACTTAACAGCTGCTTTCCTTCTGTCAGTCTTTCTTCAAACTGCTCATAGAAATCTCTGCCCACTTCATATGTTTTCATATAAAAACGATTCACCACATATAAATTCAGATTTTTGATCAGCTGGGCATCTGTGGCATTATAAAGAACCTCCTGCACATCCAGCAAAAAATAATGCCAGTCAGCTACAAACTTTTCATACTGGCGAAGATCCGGAGTGTCGATCCATTTCTTTACCTTGATCTTGCTCCTGCTTGTCTTCTTACATTCATGGGTTTGCAGAAAATACTTAAATCCACCATTTTCATAGAAACGTCCCAATGGGAAAAGTCTGCAGAACCCAGGACGGAAGTTATGAATGCTGCACCGTCCCTGTTCATTCAGGAAAACACAGCATTGGCTTTTTCCACTCATGCAAAGATGAGGCAGAATATTCCCATCCATGGCATCGAACTGGATCAGCCCTGTGCTTACCAGTTCCTGTGGTGTTTTTCCCAGATTCGTACACAGACGGTACACATCCATAGGATCCAGCACAACTGAATCCCCCATTCCCTCACAGCAGTCATGACATCCTGCACAATCCTGGCAGTCTGCCTTTACCATATCGTTTAATTCATAAAGTCTTCCGTCGGAAATCTCTTCCAAAGATACTTCTCGGCGCATATGCAAATTCCTCTTTCTTTTATTTTTTTGTGGACAAACAAGGTTACGGTTCACTTCGCGATGCACAGAAATCATGCATTCCCATGATTTCCCGCTGAGATTCCCGTTTTTTCTGTAAACGATATTCACAAAAAACGTCTCGCGGAACATTGCCAGTGAACAGTAATATAACATGCTGCCATCAACAGCATCTCCGTATTATCTATCCTCTGTATTTACAGCTTAATTCCAGACAATGCCTGTGCAAAAGCATTATTCACCGGCTCATTTGCCTCCTTCTGCTGCCTGCGCAGATAGTTCTGCACATCACGCTTGCCTACTCCTGCGCCCTCTTTCTGGCGTCTTGCCTGGAACGCGGAAAGCTTCTCCTTATAACCACACTGGCAGACAAACGTCTCTTCCTTACCTTTCACATACATTTCCATACGTTTATGGCATTTCGGACAACGGGCATTGGTAGTGCGGGAAATCGTTTCACGGTAGCCGCACTCACGGTCCTGGCATACCAGCATTTTGCTGTTTTTGCCATTGACAGCCAGAAGTTTTTTGCCGCACTGCGGACATACTTTGTTGGTAAGATTGTCGTGGCGGAACGTGCCCTCCCCGGTCTTGATCTCATCTACAATTTCACAGGTATAGTCACGGATTTGGTGAAGAAAATCCCCCTGACGTATCCTGCCTTTTGCAATCTGGGAAAGCTTCATCTCCCAGTCAGCCGTGAGCTCAGGCTTTTTCAGGTCTTCCGGCACCAGCTCCAGAAGCTGTTTTGCCTTTGAGGTAATATGGATCTCATTGCCTTTTTTCTCCATCATAAAGGAATGGAAAAGTTTCTCAATAATGTCTGCTCTTGTGGCAACGGTTCCAAGCCCCCCAGTCTCTCCCAGGGTTTTCACCGCTTCTTTATCTCTTGTCTCCATAAATTTCACCGGATTTTCCATAGCTGCAAGAAGAGTTGCCTCTGTGAATCTTGCTGGCGGTTTTGTTTTTCCTGTATTTAAGGAAGTTTTCAAAATCTTTAGTCTGGTTCCGGTTTTCATCTCCGGAAGACGCTGGTCTTTCAGTTTTTTCTCATCATCCGCCTCATCTTCCAAATCATCATCTGCTCCGCCTTCGTAAACTTCCTTCCAGCCCATGCTCTTTATCACTTTGCCGCTGGCTGCAAAAGTTTCTCCTGCCGCTTTCGCCTCCATGGTCACCTGCTCATACTGGCTTGCAGGATAAAGAACTGCAAGGAAACGACGGACAACCATATCATAAATCTTCCGTTCTTCATTTGTCATGTGGTCCAGCTGAACAAACTGTTCTGTCGGAATGATCGCATGGTGGTCACTGACCTTCTTATCATCCACAAAGCTTCCATTCACCTGCACTGGCTTATTCATAAATGCGCCTGCAAGCTTTCTGTACGGACCGATTCCGCAGGCCTTCAGTCTTTCCTTAATAGTAGGAACAATGTCCTTTCCAATGTATCGGGAATCGGTTCTGGGATATGTGAGTACTTTGTGGTTTTCGTAAAGGCGCTGCATAATATTCAGGGTCTCTTTTGCAGAAAAACCATATTTCAGGTTGGCTTCCCTCTGCAAAGTTGTCAGGTCGTACAGGCCCGGGGCTATAGTCTTTTTTGCTTTTTTCTCTACATTGGTTATTTCAAGAGCAGCGTTCTCCAGCCTGCCTTTGATCTGCTCTGCCCTTTCCCTGGAAAAAGTACGGAAGCTCTTTGTTTTCTCATCTCTCCAGGTCCATTTCACATCCTGGGTCTCCAGAGAAATACCATAATATTCTTTTGGCACAAATTTGCGGATTTCTTCTTCGCGCTTTGCGATCATGGCAAGGGTGGGGGTCTGCACCCTGCCACAGGAAAGCTGGGCGTTGTATTTGCAGGTGAGAGCTCTGGTACCATTCATTCCCACCAGCCAGTCTGCTTCTGCCCTTGCAACAGCTGCACGGTAAAGATTATCATAGTCATGCCCGTCTTTCAGATTGGCAAAGCCTTCTTTAATTGCTTTATCTGTGACTGAGGAAATCCACAGTCTCTTAATTGGCTTATGGCAGCCTGCTTTTTCCAGAATCCAGCGGGCAACAAGTTCCCCCTCCCGTCCTGCATCTGTGGCTATAATGATTTCTCCAATATCTTTTCGGAAAAGCTGAGTCTTTACTACGGAAAATTGCCTGCCTGTCTGGCGGATGACTACCAGCTTCATCTCCTTGGGGAGCATGGGCAAGGTCGCCATTTCCCATTTTTCATACTTTCTGTCATATTCTTCCGGGTCAGCCAGGGTTACAAGATGTCCAAGTGCCCAGGTTACTACATAGTTTTTGCCTTCGAGAATACCACCATTTTTCTGGTTTGCGCCAAGAACACGGGCAATGTCTCTGGCGACGGACGGTTTTTCCGCAATTACAAGTGATTTCATGTATACACTCCTGATTATTTTCGTATTTGATGATGTCTGCTTAAGCAAACAGTGAAATCCTCTCCATAATTGTTAAGGAATAGTTACATTATAACACACTTCAGAAATTTTTAAGAATATTTTGTTAAAATTAATTTGTAAAACGATCCCACCAATGCTATTATGTAACCATAAAAGACAGAGAATCTACATCGCAAGGCTTCAGGTTCTTTGCCACAGAGCATGCCCCCAAATACTTTCCCTGATATGTGCTTCACAATTTATGGGAGATTTTGCAAACATGTTCTAAAAACCTAGGAGAAGTTATGTATTATTTTATTGTTAATCCCAATTCCCGCTCTGGCAGGGGACGTTCCATCTGGAATGAAATTCATCAGCAGCTTATGCTTCGGGGAATTGATTTCCAGTACTGCCTTACAAGATATTCCGGACATGCTGCAGAGATTGCTTCTGATGCCTGTGCTCTTGGCACTGAATCTGAGCCTGTATATATCATTGCAGTGGGAGGTGACGGCACCATTCACGAGGTGCTCACCGGCATTACCGATTTTGACCGGGTAGTCTTCGGATACATTCCAACCGGCTCTGGCAATGATTTCTGCAGAAGCATGAGACTCCCTTTTGATCCAATGGAATCACTGGAATATATCCTAAAGGCAGAGCATATCAGCAAAATGGATGTTCCTTACCTGCTCCGCAATAATAAAAAGTCCCGATTCGGTATCAGCACGGGAATCGGATATGACGCCGGCGTATGCCAGGAGGTTCTGGCAACGCCCTTAAAGAAGATATTCAATCGTCTTGGGCTGGGAAAGCTGATTTATCTTTTCATTGCATTGAAGCAGCTGATTTTTATTAATCCAGGAAAAATGACAGTGACCCTAGATGGAGAGAATACTTTTTCCTATGACCACGTATATTTTACAGCGGTTATGAATCAGAAATATGAAGGCGGCGGTTTTAAGTTCTGCCCGGATGCTCAGCCTGACGACCAGCTTCTGGACGTGATCCTTGTGGAAGGTATCCGTAAGATAAAGCTTTTATTTTGCCTGCCTACTGCTTTTTTCGGAAAGCATGTGGGCATCAGGGGAATACATATTCTCACCTGCAGCGATATCCATGTACATAGTGCGTCCGCTCTTCCCATTCATATTGACGGGGAATCTGGCGGAATTCGCGAAGATTTAACAGTTTCCATTGAAAAAAGCTCTTTAAAAATCATTTTACCTGTGGTATAATCTCTCACGATTTGGGGGATCCGGAATTACAAGACCGGTAACCCAGATTGGAAAAGGAGTGAAAAAGACTTGGTACAATTTATAAAAAAATACAGGCATGGTCTGATCATACTTGCGTATGCCATTGTTTATATGCTTTTTTTTGAGTATCTGGAGTGCAGGCCGGTATGGGGATTTCATGTGATCGACACTGTTTTTGATGATTACATACCATTTTGTGAGTATTTTATTGTCCCCTATCTATTATGGTTTCCGTATCAGATTCTCACAGTTTTATACTTTATCTTCAGGAACAAGAATAAAAAAGAATATTATCAGTTGATTTTCAATATGATGATGGGTATGACTGTTTTCCTGATCGTGTCTTATGCATATCCAAATGTACTGCACTTAAGACCATCGGAGTTTCCAAGGGAAAACGTGTTTACAGATATGGTAAGATGGCTGTATCGGACGGATACACCGACCAATGTTCTGCCAAGTATTCATGTATTTAATTCTCTGGCAGTTCATATGTCACTTACCAATTGTGAGGCGCTGAGAGACCACAAAGGGGTAAGGTATGGATCATTGGTTCTTACATTACTTATTATCATGTCTACTATGTTCCTGAAGCAGCATTCCGTAATTGATGTGTGCTGTGGTGCTACGCTGGCGCTGTTTGGATATCTGTTTTTCTATCCGCAGAAGGCAGGAGAAGAAGCAAGTGACATGGCAGTAGAGAGAATTGGACGGAATAATCGCAGGAAACATTATTAAAAAAAACGCGCACTTCCAGAAATGGGAAGGCGCGTTTTTTTTTAACAAAAATACGAGCGGCGACAACCGAATATAGATAAAATATGCTGCAAAGTGGGGCGTACAGATTGCAGGAATGATTTTTCAAACAGTCTCCAGAGCGCCCTGATCATTAATCAGTTAAATCCGTAGAACTTCTGGCAAAGCTTGTATGCAGCTACAGACACCTTACGTCCGCCGCGGCCTGGAAGGTTCATGAAGTTACCCATGAGGCTGTGGCGAAGTTTTCCGTAGAGGGCACGGTTCGTGGAGCGGATATATTCCAGAAGCTCCTTCTTCTTGTCGAGAGCTTCCTTTGTGCCGGAGCGGATCAGCATAATGGAGGAAATGGTAGTAATAATGTCCAGATAACTGATCATGTAAGCTCTGGTGCGTTTATTCATGTTGCCGCAGCTTGTGTAGGAATTTACCATCAGTTTGTTTACACGGAGCTGCTGGTCGATTCTGCGAATCATAACTGTCTCGTTTACGGACTGGTCATCACGGCCGATAAAGTAACGGTAGAAATTGGTGTCCAGGTAGTACATGTTCTGTACATACGGCAGCGGATTAAAGGCGAAAATATTATCTACATAGAAGGTATGCTCCGGCAGGGTCAGGTTGCACTCAAGGAGAAGCTGGGTACGGTAGATCATGGAGTGCATGAGAAGATATTTTCCCTTTGGCATGTGGCCTACTTCATTCCAGGTGAAAATCTGGTTCACTGGCAGGCAGTGACGGTACTGCATAACCTTCTTGCGGGTCGCACCCTGTTTCTCGTATACAAAGTTACTGATGAGAAGGTCAACTGTTTTGGAGCCTTTTACCAGCTCTTCCAGAGTTTTCAGGATCTCTTTGTAGGATTCTTCATTTACCCAGTCATCGCTGTCTACAACCTTAAAATAGAGACCCTGGGCATTGTGGATGCCGGTGTTTACAGCGCCGCCGTGGCCAAGGTTTGGCTGATGGATGGCGCGGACAATGCCTGGATATTTCTCCTGGTATTCATCTGCGATCTCGGCTGTTCTGTCCTTGGATCCATCGTCAATTACAAGGATCTCTACTTCATCTCCGCCTGGTAAAAGGGATTTGATGCAGTTCTCCATATAAGCTTCAGAATTATAACATGGAATTGCTATACTCAGTAATTTCATTTATTTTCCTCCTCATGTAGTGTAACGATTCTGTATTTTAAAATTACGCACCTTGCGATGTATTTTTCTTTTTTTCTTTGAGTTATGTTCTCAAAAACGCCAGCAGAACCGTTACATATATTTTTCATAAGCGCCAAACGCAGAAGGTATGGCGTAGTTTCTCTCTGATTCTTTTTTATCTGCAAAAAGAATTCCCGGGACATGTGTCTGCTCCAGGGAGGACACGCGGATCCGGTACGCTTTCATCCGCCACTCAATGTGGGAAAAAATGTGCCTGGCATCTGGCAGTTCTTCTATATATAAGGGCTCTGCGCCAAGCTCTTTCACGTATTCCAGGGCTTCCTCACGGTTCAGGTATCCTTCTGTATTTGGAAGCTCGTATAATCCGGCAAGGAGGCCTTTCGGCGGCCGCTTGCGGATCGCAGTGCAGCTTCCATCCTGAATAACCAGAACGGTTCGCTCTTCCACCACTCTTGGCTTCTTTGGTGCTTTCACCGGAAACTTTTCCATAGTGCCGTGAAGTCCCGCCTGGCAAAAGCCTCTCACCGGACAAAGGTCGCATTTGGGCTGTCCGTTGGGGACGCACACTACTGCTCCAAGCTCCATCATTGCCTGGTTAAAATCACCTGGACGGTCTTTCGGGATAATTTCTTGCAATGCGCTTTCTGTCTTTTTGCGAAATGCAGGTCTGGTAATGTCTTCCGAATCTTCCGTCATTCTGGTGACTACACGGAAAACATTTCCATCTACGGCTGGCACCGGAATGCCATACGCTATAGAAGCGATAGCTCCTGCAGTGTAACTTCCTATCCCCTTTAACGAGATAAGAAGGGAAAAGTCTTCGGGAAGTCTGCCATTATATTTTTCTACCATTTCCCTGGCTGCCAGCTGCATGTTCCGCACACGGCTATAGTATCCAAGACCTTCCCACAGCTTTAACAGCTTTTCCTCCGGACAGGCTGCCAGATCCCGGATATCCGGCAGTTCCCTGATAAATCTTTCAAAATAGGGCTTTACAGCTTCCACGCGGGTCTGCTGGAGCATGATCTCGGATACCCAGGTGTAATAGGCGTTGTGCTTATCCCTCCAGGGCAAAATCCTTTTATTCTCATCATACCAGGCAAGAAGAGGCTGTATAAACTCATCTGTCATCTAGTTTCCTCCAAACACACAGGCACTGGATTCTGTATTTCCATCCCGTCCGGCTCTACCAGACAGTCATAGGCCAGAATATGCACCCCTGCCTTTTTCGCTTTCTGTAAGGTTTCCCCAAATTCCCGGTGCGTATCCCAGTTTGGTTCAAATCTTGTAATTCCCTTCATCTGGATCACCAGAAGCAGATAAGCCTCATATCCTTCCCTCATGCAATGGATCAGCTCTTCCAGATGCTTCACGCCCCTCGCAGTAGGAGCATCTGGAAAACGGGCAATATTGTCTGCTTCCAGGGTTACACCCTTGACCTCAATAAAAGCCTTTCTCTTATCTGAACAGGCATACAGATCGAATCTGGAATTTCCATAAGTTTTCTCAGGAGTTACCTGCACTTTCTCCGGAAAAAGATGTCCTGCCCTTACCCATTCCAGGGCGGCTTTATTGGGAATCTGGGAATCCATATTGATCAGGCGTCCGCCTTTATTTACACAGACCAGATCGTATGCTGTTTTCCTTGCCGGATTACTGCTCTTTTCCAGAAAAACCTGAACACCAGGAATCAAAAGCTCCCTGCATCTGCCTGTGTTCTTTACATGAACCGTCTCTGTCTGTCCCGCAATCTCCACATGTGCGATAAATCGGTTCGGACGATCCAGGAAACGGCCTTCTGTAATATTTTCGTATTTCATAATTCACCTCGTGCTGCTGTCTGACTCCCAAAACGTGTCTGAAAAAGGCTTTCTTCAATGACAGTCTTAAGAAATAATGTAACTATTTCACTGCAATGTAAAACTGACCAATAGTTCAAAAGCAGCAGTCACCTTTCCTATCATAACATAAAATCTGCAAAAAGCCAGTTAAAATTGAAAAATCCCATATTAGGAGATTGATTTTTTTGATTTTCCTATATAGAATAGAAACCGTCAGATTTCAAAACAGAATGAGAAAAGAAGCAATTTAAGAATTTTAAGCACACCAGAAAGGACTAAAAAGCTCAAATGGACAGTATTATTTTTGATATTGACGGAACTATATGGAACTCCACCGACGTTGTAGCTATGGCGTGGAATAAGGCTTTAGAAAAAGAGAATCTTGATGTCCGGGTGACGGCTGAGCAGCTGAAAGGGCTGTTTGGCAGACTTCTCCCGGATATTGCGAAGGCAATCCTTCCAGAACAGACCAAAGCGGAACAGCTTCGGGTTATCGATATCTGCTGCCAGGCTGAGCATGATCTGCTGCGTGCGATGGGCGCACCTGTTTACGACGGACTGGAAGAAACTTTGAAGGAGCTTAACAAACGCTACCCGCTTTTTGTAGTAAGCAACTGCCAGGCTGGATACATTGAACTTGTTTTTGAGAAAACAGGGCTGGGAAAATATTTCACAGGTCATCTGTGTCCTGGAGACAGCGGGGAAGCCAAGGCAGCTAATATCCGTTCTATTGCTAAGAAGTATCAGCTGAAAGCACCTGTTTATGTAGGAGACACCTTCGGAGATTACCAGGCATGTCAGGAGGCAGGGGTACCATTTGTATTTGCTTCCTATGGATTCGGACAGGTAGATACACCGGATTATGTGATTGAGAAGCCGGCGGATTTGTTGAAATTATTCTAATTATTTATACAAATTTTTATTAGCAGTCCTTACTTTTCAAAAAATAGTGTGCCTGACTCATCACTGAAGTAACGAGAATGTGACACACAGTTATTCAAAAGCAGATTGCGGGAATGATTTTTCAAACAGGCTCCAGTGCAGCTCAATATCCGGATTACAAAAGAAGCACCTGTATATCAATTTCCAGATATACAAGTGCTTCTTTTTCATCTCATTTCTTACATTTCTTGCGAATCACTACCACCATGATAATGAAGATAACAATTACTGCTGCCAGATAAATGATATCGTACACATAGCTCTTGACCACCATATCCAGACCGGTGAGGATTCCGAAAATGAGCAGAGTCACGCCGGAAACCAGCTGAACCTTTTTGTCATCGTAAAGCTTCTTACGCTCAGCGGCATTTCCGCCTTTCATAAGAATATCTCCATGACCGGTAAGAAGCATAACTCCCATTACAAGAGCTGCTATAGTCAGTATCATATCAAATGAATCCATATTCATATTAACTTATTCTCCACTTCTTTTGTGTTGTTCTGCTATCCGCAGCCTCAAAGACATGCAGCTGCCTTTTCATTCAGCTAGAGCATGTTTGAAAAATCATTCCCGCAATTTTCCAGTCAGATAAATGATCTTTTAGTAGAAGCACACGATCGGCACATTGGTATCAATAATGCTGTACAGAGTAGCTGCTGCATCCAGCGGCATATTGATACATCCATGGGATCCGGCGTAGGTATAGCGGTCACCACCGAAATATGCCTGCCAGGTAGCGTCATGGAAACCAATTCCGCCGTTAAACGGCATCCAGTAGGTAACCTGGGTTTCGTACTCGTAAGTGCCGTCCGGCTTCTTCTCTCCACGAAGCACATCCGGGCTCTTCTTATAATACAGGGTGAAAATTCCCGGAGGTGTGGCTCTGTCATCATAACGGATATCTCCGGAAACAATGTCAGAGTCAAAGATGATGCTGCCATTCTGGTAATAGTACATGTGCTGACTACTCAAATCTACCTCGATATAGGTACTTCCAATGTCATTGTATCCATAAGAATTGGCTCTCATGGAATATACCGGTTCCCGTGTAGTCTGAGTGCCTGTACGGATCTCTTCTGTCAGCTGTGCTGCTTCTGCGTCCTGATCGATCTTCCAGCCATATGCAGAGCCATAAACAGAAACGGTACGGCCACTGGTCGTATTAAAGGAACGTGTTGTTCCAACTGTATCATGCTCACTTGCCAGCTGTGCCACAAAATCCTTGATATGCTGGGTAAAGGAAGCATCATCCTGCACCAGCTGTCCCTTGTCATCAAACTGCAGCCATTCCTTAAGGGTGCTTCCGTCAAGAGTGACTGTCTGCTCTCCAAATGTATAGGTAATGCTGGCCTTGGTATAATTATTATAAGCATCCCTGGTGGCCTGAAGGGTAGGATCATCGCTGGTCACTGCTGCCACTGCATATACATCCGGCGTATTTCCCAGATCAATGGAGGTCTGGCTTCCGGAAATGGCGGTATCCAGCGCTTTATAGGCTTCCTTCACCTTCAGCTTGCTGCCCTCAGTCTCAGGAACAATGGTAAACTCGCTTCCCTCAAGCGCCACATATGCATTCTCCGGCTCAACCTGGTTTTCTGCCTGTGCACACTTTAATTCCTTTACTTCACTCTGAAGCAAACTCTTATCAAAAGTCACATTCTCCTGGGTGGTATAGCTTCTGGTCTCCATGAACCCTTTTACCCATTCATATGGCTTCTGCTGCTTCAAAAGATCCAGAACTTCTCCATCAGACACATAGCGGTAATTGATCTGGTTTCCGCTGATGGCCTGCGGCTCCTGGTTCCTCGCGGTAATCTCAATGGAATAATCCTCTACATTGCTTGCAATCAGCTGCTCTGTTTCGTAGGCAGTCTTATTGGAACAGTTGATTCCGTTAATATAGGTTCCCTCAAAGAATCTGTCTGCATAATAGTAACTCACTGCTCCATAAGCGCATCCTGCTGTCACCGCAAGAATAGCTGCCACAATTCCCGTAACTTTAAGTCCCTTATGCTTCTTCCTGGGAACAGGGATGATCTTCTCGTCCAGTTCCTCATCAGTAATAGGAACATAGGAAATCTTCGTCGGACGGGCAGATCTGGCTGCCGGCTTCGGAGACGGTCTGGCAGATTTCTTAGAAGTCTGCTTCTCAGGCTGGTTAGGTGCTGCCGCACCGGCAGAATCTTTTCTTCGGTGCTTTCTGCCTTTATTTGAATAGGGCGGAATAATTTCCACCTGAAGCTCTTTTTCAGATGTTTCCGGTTCATCTGCAGATTCAGCGTCCTCTGAATCTTCGCTCTCTGAATCTTCTTCCTCTGAATCCTCTTCTTCAGATTCTGTCTCTTCCTCGTCCCAGAAGTCCTCTTCTTCCGTGCTCAGCTCTGCCTCATCCTGGTCGTACTCTTCTTCCTCTGGATACTCCTCTTCAGAATCCTGCTCAGCCAGTTCTTCTGCATCGGAATCGTCTTCACCTTCCCAGGAATCAAAATCGCTCTCCTGGTCATCTTCATCATAAAAGTCTGCGCCGTGGAATTCCTCGTCCAGATCTGCTTCAAGACCTGCCATAGCCGAATCTATTTTATCTTCAAAGTCTCCCGGGCTTCCCTGAGTATGCTTATTGTCCTTACTCATGTATAAAACTCTCCTCTGATAAAAACACTGTTTGAACAAGGCTTCTCCATCTAATAGCGAAACCTTGTTTCATTATAACATATATTTTCCATTTTGTATCTTAAAATGTATATTTCCTTCAAAAGAATCCCTTTCATAAAACCATCTGATACACTTATTCTATTAAATTTTTCCTTTTGCTTTGTAATCCCTGTTTTTCGTTTTTACAGGCACAACTTCTTTTTCATATCCTTCATTACATAGAAGTAAAGTCCAATAAGAAGGACAGTTGCTATGATCCATGCAAAAGGACTTGCCATACATGCCATGGTATAGCTCTTTTTATTGGAAGCGACAATTGCCATGATGCCTCTTCCAACCAGTTCTGCAACACCGGAAAGCATAGGCAGAAGTCCGTATCCCATTCCCTGGAATCCATTTCTGTAGGAATTGACTACATACAGGGGAATCATAAATATCCCAACGCATTGCAGATACGTTTCCACCATAGGAATTACCACCTCTGCGTTATCAGAAATAAACAGATAGGCAAAATATTTTCCTACGAAAAAGAGAATAAAACCTACGAGTACCCCATATGTACAGCCGATCACATCTGCAGAGCGAAATCCTTTTCGAACACGATCCAGTTTACGTGCTCCGATATTCTGCGCATTGTATGTAGACATGGCAGTTCCAATTGCTACAAAGGCCTGGGTAAAAATACTCTCAATCTTGGAACCGGCTGTAAATGCAGCCACTGCATAGGAGCCCAGGATATTCAGGGAGCTCTGCACCATCATGGTGCCGATCGCTGTGATGGAAAACTGAAGACCCATGGGAATTCCCACGCTGATCTGTTTCCCTGCAATATATTTGTCAAAATGCCAGTCCTCTCTCTTCATCTTAAGCTCCGGCACTGCCTTCCAGATGTAAATCAGGCAAAGCAACCCGGACACGCCCTGAGAGACGACGGTAGCCCAGGCAGCTCCCGGTGCACCCCAGTGGAAAAAGATAATAAATACAAGATCAAGCACAATGTTAAGCACGGCCGCCAAGATCAGGAAATAAAGCGGCGTCTTACTATTTCCCAGTGCCCTCAGAATACTTGACACCAGATTATAGAGCACCTGGGTAAAAATCCCCGCACAGATGATCATAATGTAGCCGTATGCTCCATCAAAGATATCCTCTGGCGTATGCATAAACACAAGCAACCTATGCATTCCAAGCATACTTACAGCTGTCATAACAACTGCGATGACCACTGAAAGAATCGCTGCATTTCCAACCGTCTTACGCATCTCATCCATTCTGCCGGCTCCGAACTTCTGAGAAGTAAGAACCGTAAATCCTGTAGTCAGCCCCATCAGAAATCCAATAATAAGGAACGTAATGGTCCCAGTGGCGCCTACCGCTGCCAGCCCCTTGGTTCCAACAAACTTTCCAACAATAACTGCATCTGCCATACTGTACAGCTGTTGAAAAACATTTCCCAGAAATACAGGAATAGTAAAATTCAACAGCATTTTCATGGGCTTTCCCACAGTCATATCTGTCTGCATATTCTGTTTTCCTCCACAAGAAAAAATATCGTTTTAGGAGGATTATAGGCGATATTTTTTCTACTTTCAAGCCCCTATTTTTATTATTTTGCAACTATTCCGCAGGTACTGTTTCGCACGTTTTTTTGTGAACAAAGTTCACAGAAAGCCCGAAAATTGCAACGCGAAATTATGCAAAGCGTGTTACTGGTCACGGAGAGAACAGTAACACACTGTGAAGGTACTGAACAATTACATTATTTAAGCGCTTGACAAAAACCATTTTCTGCCATACTATAAGAACCACATAACGAAATGTTAACGTGTGAAAGACATCTGTCTTTTTCGCGCTTACGTTTATATCTGCTGCCAGACTATGAACGGGAACCACGAGCAAACGGCAGCACTACTATTTTTAAGAAGGGAGTTCCCCATGGGAGAAAAAGTTATAAACGCAGCCCTGCTTGGGCTTGGAACAGTTGGAACCGGTGTTTACAAGGTTCTGAAGAACCAGGAAGAAGAAATGACAGCCAAGATCGGCTGCAAGGTTAAAATACGCAAAATACTTGTCCGCAACCTGGAAAAGGCAGCTGGCAAGGTAGATGATCCGGCTGTCCTTACCAATAGCTGGGAGGATATTAAAGCAGATCCTTCCATTGACATTATAATCGAACTGATCGGCGGAATCGAACCTGCCAGAACCTATATTCTGGATGCTCTTCACGCAGGCAAGCACGTAGTAACAGCAAACAAAGATCTGATTGCCGTCCACGGAAAAGAACTTATGGACACAGCCAGAGCTTCCCATGTGGATTTTCTCTTTGAAGCAGCTGTAGCAGGCGGAATCCCTATTATCCGTCCTTTGAAGCAGTGCCTGGCAGGCAACCACATGAGCGAGGTTATGGGTATTGTAAACGGTACTACCAACTTCATCCTCACAAAAATGTCCCAGGAGAATATGGAATTTAAAGATGCACTGGCACTTGCCACAGAGCTTGGCTATGCAGAAGCGGATCCTACTGCGGATATTGATGGACTTGATGCAGGACGCAAGGTGGCTATTCTCGCCAGCGTTGCTTTTAATTCCAGAGTGGTATTTGATGATGTTTATATCGAGGGAATCACAAAAATTTCCGCCAAGGACATCCGCTATGCAAAAGAGATGGGCTGTGCCATCAAGCTTCTTGGTGTTGCCCGCAATACTGAGTCCGGTGTAGAAGCTTACGTCTGCCCGATGCTGATTCCAAATGATCATCCTCTTGCAACCGTTAATGATTCCTATAATGCAGTCTTTGTTCATGGAGATGCTGTAGAGGATGCCATGTTCTTCGGACGGGGTGCAGGTGAGTTTCCTACTGCAAGCGCCGTAGTTGGAGATATTTTTGATATTGTGCGCAATATGGAAGCAGGCTGCTGCGGCCGTATCGGATGTACCTGCTATAAACAGCTTCCTGTGAAAAAAATGGAAGATACCTACAACCGTTACTTCCTTCGCCTTCATGTAGAAGACCGCTGCGGTGTACTTGCTGAAATGACAGAGGTTTTCGCCAAATCTCACGTAAGCATTGCCCAGATCATCCAGAAAGACAGCCAGAATCAGGACGACCATCTTGCAGAGGTTGTTGTGATCACTTCCAAGGTTCGTGAGGGTGACTTTAAGACAGCGGTACAGGAGCTTTCCAATAAGTCTTCGGTAAAGCGTATTTCAAAGACTATCCGAGTTTATAGGAAGTAATTAGAAAAATCAAATTTATATTGTACATATGTTTATCTTAAGCATACAGTCAAAGGCACGATTCGTTCGTGCCTTTTTTATGTAATAAGCTGTTATATAAAAAGCCTGCCAAGGCAGAATTCTTCCTCATCAGAACTCCCATAGTAAATACTGCTAAAAATAGTTTCCAGAAATAAAAAAAATTGTGATTGAAAAATCCCAGATTTTTGATACTATATATAAGGAACAACAAAAGGGAAATTTTATCATATAAAGGAGCACATTATGAGCAAAAAACCAACGGTTTTAATGATTCTTGACGGATATGGCCTGAATGAAAGACATGACGCAAACGCTGTATACGAAGCGAACACACCTGTCATGGACAAGCTGATGGCTGAATATCCTTTTGTAAAAGGTAATGCAAGCGGACTGGCTGTAGGTCTTCCGGACGGTCAGATGGGTAACTCCGAGGTTGGTCATATGAATATGGGTGCAGGCCGTATCGTATACCAGGAGCTTACCAGAATCACCAAAGAGATTCAGGACGGAGACTTCTTCAAAAATGAAGCACTTCTTGCAGCTATGAAGAATGCCAAAGAAAATGATTCCGCGATCCACTTCATGGGTCTTCTTTCTGATGGTGGTGTTCACAGCCACATTACTCACCTTTTTGGTCTTCTTGAAATGGCTAAGAAAGAGGGACTTAATAAAGTTTATGTACACTGCTTCCTGGACGGCCGTGACACCCCTCCGGCTTCCGGAAAAGGATATATCCAGCAGCTCCAGGCGAAGATGGATGAGCTTGGCGTAGGTGAGATTGGTGTTGTTTCCGGACGTTATTACGCAATGGACCGTGACAACCGCTGGGATCGTGTTGAGCTTGCTTACAACGCACTTACCAAGGGCGAGGGTGTTAAGGGAACCGACGCAGCTGAGGCTGTACAGGCATCCTATGACGACGGCAAGACAGACGAATTCGTTCTTCCAACAGTCATTGAGAAAGATGGCAAACCAGTTGCCGTTGTTTCTGATAAAGATTCTGTTGTATTTTTCAACTTCCGTCCTGACCGTGCACGTGAGATCACAAGAGCATTCTGCGATGACGAATTTACAGGTTTCGCAAGAGAGAAACGCCTTGCCCTCACATATGTATGCTTCACAGATTACGATGACACCATCGGAAATAAGCTGGTTGCATTCCACAAGGTTCAGCTTCACAACACATTCGGCGAGTACTTGGCAGCTCACAACATGACTCAGGCACGTATCGCCGAGACTGAGAAATATGCTCACGTAACCTTCTTCTTCAACGGTGGCGTTGAGGAGCCAAACAAGGGCGAGGACAGAATCCTTGTGAAGTCCCCGAAGGTTCCGACTTATGACCTGCAGCCAGAGATGAGCGCTCCGGAAGTATGCGAGAAGCTTGTTGCAGCAATCAAATCCGAGAAATATGATGTGATCATCATCAACTTCGCCAACCCGGATATGGTTGGTCATACAGGTGTTGAAGCTGCTGCTATCAAAGCTGTTGAAGCTGTTGATGAGTGCGTAGGAAAGGCTGTAGAGGCTCTGAAGGAGGTTGACGGACAGATGTTCATCTGTGCTGACCACGGTAACGCAGAGCAGCTTGTAGACTATGAGACAGGCGAGCCATATACTGCTCATACCACCAATCCGGTACCGTTCATTCTGGTTAATGCAGACCCGAAATATACTCTTCGTGAGAACGGCTGCCTGGCAGACATCATCCCGACTCTGATCCAGCTTATGGGCATGGAGCAGCCAGCTGAGATGACTGGTAAATCACTTCTGGTGGAGAAATAATCCGCTTATACAGCTCTGTTGCTTTAAAGGGTGCTGGCTTAAATGCCAGCGCCTTTTTTATTATGTCCTTTTTTATTATGGCACAAAAAGAACAGCTCTGACAGATTTTCCATCCATCACAGCTGTTCTATTATTCCTGATACCTATTGTCGCCAGCTCTTTCTGAATTATTGTTTCCCTTATACAACAACACGATCTAAATCGTACTTCCACTGTTTACTACTTCTTATATAAAAACTACTTCTCACTGAGCTCCTTCAAAAGCTTCTGAAGATGGCGGATATAATGAAACCCTGCACACAGAGTTACCGAAATAATAACAGACAACAGTGCAGCCATGACCACATATACCACAGCGCCAGATTTCGCCCCTGCTACCATACAGTAAAACAGACACGAAGACAATGCAGCTGCAAATACAGTGGAACCTGCTATTTTTAATCCTTTTCGCATATCTTAGTCCTCCCAGATAGGGTGACTATAATCACCCTGTTATGTTTTTCATTTTAAACCCATAATAGAGATATGGCAAGAACAAAATGGACAGGAATTTGAGTGATGATAAAATACGACAGATTCTGGGAGACATTGAAAAAACGCCATATTTCACAGTACTATCTCATTAATGAGTGTGGAATCGAAAAAAGGTTATTGCGCAGACTTCGGGACAATGAAAATGTAGAAATCTTTTCATTAGACCGAATATGCACTGTTCTTAACTGTGATCTGGATGATATAGTAGAATACGTACCCAATAACCCTGATATCATTGAGGATGCGAAAACAGCCCAAAAAGAGGCAGCCGCATCACATCCTGTTCACACTCCATCGAAATAACTGGTGCTTCAGACTCCCACAGTATAAACCATACATAAACTATACGTGTCTCAGCTCTGATAAACACGTTTTTTTGAAAAAGAATAAAAATACTTACATTTTTATTTTTTTGCACGGATGCCTAATTCTTTGTTTCGGCTGAGTGGAGAGAGTCTGGAATTATTTTTAGAGCATTTTGTTCTTTCTTATATTGTTTTTTAGTTAATCCAGGGTATTAATTTTTCCATAAAGAACCCTGCTGCATAAAAAACACCGCCAGGTGACTTTCGCATTTTATCTGCGAATTTTCATCTGACGGTGTTTTTATCTTAAAAATTATTTATTCAACCTCTTCCGGCTCCATACTCAGCTTATGCTCCACTTCTGTGCCAATATCATACTTCTGTCTGTATTCCTTAAAATAAGTGTAATATTCCAGACTGTCTGTAGGATAAATCCTGGAGTTGTGAATGTGGATATCGGTTGTCTCTTCCCCACTTTTCATAAGTGCTGTCATGGCACTTGCACAGTGGGAAGCAATACGTCCAAAGCTGTTCAGAATATCGCTGAACACAGTTCCCTCTTCCAGTCCGCATTTGCCCTGGCTGAGGCGCTCTGCATGGCGCATCTTCAGTTCATCACAAAGTCTGGTGATTACCACGCCAAGTGGTGCAACACGCTGTGCGGCTTCTCTGTCATCGTTCATAAATGCATTGCAGGTCACATTGATTTCCTCACGGACTGCATCCATGACTACATTCAGCTCATCCCATGCTGTCTGAGAGAAATTCGTGTGGTTGTCATGCATTTCGTTGGACATATGTGCGATGTAGGAAGCGTGATCGCCAATTCTCTCAAAGTCATTGATAGTGTGCAGATAAAGGGAGGTCTGGCGCGTCTGGGCGGTGTTCATCTCACGTTTGGTGAGCTGGATCAGATACTCTCCAAGACGGCTCTCATATTTGTCGATCAGGTCTTCCTTACGCTGTACCTTGTCATATTTATCCTGCTGATAATCATTCAGAAGGTTCATAGCTCTGTTTACATTCTTACGAAGCTTCTTGGCCATACCATTCATAGCACGATGACACTGTCCGATTGCAAGTGCAGGATAATTTAACAGACGCTCTTCCAGAAGATCGAAGTCTGCCTCGTCCTCCAGCTCCTCTGCGCTGTCCTTAACCAGATAGCAAACCAGTTTCTCCAGCTTGGAAATAAACGGGAAAAGCACCACAACGGTAGCCACACGGAAAATGGTGTTCAAAAATGCGATGGATACCGGAGTCATGATCATATCCAAAAATCCAAAATGAATGAACGCATTCAAGGTATAGAATACAATGGACCACAGGATCAGACCGAATAAGTCATTCAGCAAATATACAAGAGCTGTTCTCTTACCGTTCTTATTCGCTCCAACTGCAGAGATCAGTACCGGACATGCAGCACCAACACCGATACCAAGAACAATTGGAAATGCACTTGCAAAGGTGAGGATTCCGGTTACGGAAAGAGCCTGCAGCACACCAACTGTTGCAGATGCACTCTGAAGCACTGCGGTAAATGCAATACCTACCAGAATACCTGCAATTGGGTTGGAAAACATTGTCAGCATATCAATAAATACAGGACTTTCACGAAGAGGAGAAACTGCTCCACTCATCATCTGCATACCATTCATCAGAATAGCAAAGCCCAGCATAATGTTTCCAATATTTCGGTATACAGATCTCTTACAGACCATACGAAGCATGATACCGATTACAGCAACTACTGCTGAAATAGTGGCTGTAGAAAGAATACTTGCAATTCCACCGGAGCCCTGGATATAAGACAGACACAGAATCCATCCTGTAATACTGGTTCCGATATTTGCACCCATGATAATACCAATTGCCTGTTTCAGCTTCATCATACCGGAGTTTACAAAACCGATTACCATAACGGTGGTGGCGGATGATGACTGGATTACACTGGTAACACCTGTTCCAAGTGCTACTCCCTTCAGCGGGGTATTGGTCATTTTGTAAAGGAATGCTTCCAGCTTATTACCAGCAACGGATTTCAGTCCGTCTCCCATCAGCGACATTCCAAAAAGGAAAAATGATACTCCGCACAGCAAAGATAAAACCATTGAAAAAATTGCCATGTTCTAATCCTCTGTTGTCGTTTCCCTCTGCCAATTCTGCAGAGGCGACCTTTCTTTTCAAAGTATTTTCTTTTGTTAACGTGGATTTTTCTCAATTTTTACATATCCTTAATCATTATGCCATAATCATAGGCTGATTACAATATTTGATTAATTTCAAATTGTAATTTTTTGCGGTTCAAAATTTCCATTTTTCTGTATAATCTGACGAAATATATGGTAATTTTTATTTCTATTCAGCTTACTGACGATAAGTAGATACCATTATGCAAGAATCTTACACACAACCGGCATCTCTCTTATCAGTGACATCACTATATATGAAATTCCCATCTTCTGATTACCATGTAATTTAAGCGTTTAATTGCTTTTTATCTGGATTAATATATCTGATCTGCCAGATAATGCATTTAATTGATACTGGAACTGCAACAAGACAGGCAATAGCACCAAATAGCATAATCGCAACATCCTGAAAGAGGAATCTGGAATTGAGAATGATTTCCAGACTATATTTTTGTGTCTGCACATAGGAAAACAATAAAATACTCCCTCCAAGATATGCAAAAAGCAACGTGTTTACTGTTGTGCCTATAATTTCTTTTCCCACCTGATACCCTGTTGAAGTAAGTTCTTTCTCTACCAGACTGTTTTTATGAGTCCAGACTTCATACACAGATGACGTCACAGACAGTGCAGTATCAATGACAGCTCCCAGAGTGCTGAAAACACTTACAAAAACAGCCACATGAAGCATATTAATACTGATATCTGTGTTGTAATAGTACATAAAATCCTCTTCTGAAATCTGAAGTTCATTTAAGCCATAGCTTCCTGTTCTCCACGTAATAGCAAAAATCGGAATAAACAGAATCAGCATTACAAACAGTGTAGCCAGAAAGGCAGCTCGCGTTTTGACATTATTTCCATTCTGATAAAACAGAGAATTATAACAGACACCTGCTCCTGCCGCCAGTATCAGAAGCAGTGCGGGAAAACCAGCTGACATCAATATAACCGAAAAAAACAGAATAATAATATTACCTGCCAGTGCCATGATTGAAACAGCTCCACGTTCTCCTCCAATTGTAATCATCAAAAAAAGCAGCACTAATGTAAGAAAAAGAATCATTATTTTCCACTCCTTTTCAGTGATGGTATTTTCATAATAATCGAAGCAATTAAAACAGATACTGGTATTGCCAACACTATTCCAATACTTTCTATCAGAAAGCGACAGATATCATATGGAATGTGATATCTGACAAGCGTTATAAATCTGATCTCATTATTCATTTTAAGAATAAACATTGGAATCATGCCACTTACAAGAACAAATAGCAGTACATTTATCATGGTTCCCATAATATCATATCCGATTTCCCTTCCCGAATGTATCAGCTTTCTTATAGAAACTGATGGATTTTTGCGAACAATTTCACCAGTTGCTGCACTTATAGTGACTGTTACATCCATAATCGCTCCAAGCCCTGTCAGCATAATATCTGTCCAGAATATGTCGGCTGAATTACTCATGCTTCCAAGGTATTCCAGATTAGAATAATCTAAATCTCCATACCTGTGAATAGAAAAATCAAACAGCATCATAATCAGGAAAAGAACACATAAAGTCGAAAGAACAGCAGCCCATGTTTTCCTGTGAATTCCATTCAGACAGATCAATGTAGTCAACGAAAAAAGAAGTGCAATTACATTACATATTCTCAGAATATTCTTTCCATCTCCCAAAAGTTGAAATCCGTACGCAAAAATCAATGTATTCAGTATCACTGATACGATCGTATAACCCCCCTGTTTTCTCGTAATATAGATCAGAAGAATAATCAGACCACCCACCAGTACGACCAGATAGATGTCACGTTTTACAGAACGTATAGTTTTTCCAGGTCTGTCTTTTGACCCATTCAGAAGTACCGTATCTCCTTTATGGTATTTCTGCGTCTGAACCTGTGAAGAAGTGTATTCGTTAGAAAGTGTAATTTCTTTACCTTTATATGCACCGTTCAATATCCGGGCTGTAATTTTCTGAGTATAATAGTGTTCTTCTGCACCTCTGGTTCCTTCTCTGCTCATGGTTTCCATTTCTGATACAGAACATATTTTTGCCAGAGGAGTGTGATAGAATCTGGCATTAAAACAGGTAAATATAACACAGATAATATAAATGCCTGCTAAAAGATATTTTTTATGAGATAGACAAAATTTCATTGAATTTATTTTCTCCTTCCAGATTAATATTTCTGCCAATATCGCATTGTACGCTTTTATTCGATGTTGGTCAATGTAAATTGCAGATTATTTGCAAATATTGTTGGCATTTTGATACTGTTCACTGGTAACGTTCCGCGAGGTGTTTTTTGTGAACAAAGTTCACAGAAACCCCGAGAGTTGCGGCGCGAAATCATGCAAAGCATGATTTCTGTGCATCGCGAATCGCGTTACTGTGAACGTAGTGAACAGTAACGGCATTTTTTTCTGTCCCGCGCCAGCATCTATAATACAAATAGTTTGCATTTACACAAAATTATTTTCTATTTCCGGAGTTAATAAATGATAGATAAAAGGCCCCAAAGCTCTGTTTCAAACATTCTGATGGAGCAAAATATATACCTTATAAATAGTTTTCTTGAATCAAGCTATCTCTGTTTAATAAGCAGGATAAACATATTCCTCTTCTGACGGCTCTGCGTCTTCTATATCAGTGACAGTAATTTCCATCCCTTTATGTTTGTCATAGTGATATGTACCTGTTTCATTTATCCATGCATCCTGCGTCAAATCAGAAGGCAGGTACCATATTGGTAACCTCAATCTTATCCCCTCCAACCTTTGTTGCAAAATCATACATAGGATAAAAGCTTGCCATAACATTTAGTTTTTTTCCAGAAGAAGTATCCTCAGTTTCTGCTGCATATGCCAGATTAAAAGAACCAATGCCAAGTGCTATTGTAGCTGCAAGTGCTGTTCTAGTTAATAATTTTTTTCTCATAATAAAATCCTTTCTGCACAAACCTGATGTGCCTGAAAATAAAATTTCAAAAGCATATTATCTCATCCGCTTAAAATAAGCGCAAACCATTTGCGTTTATTAAAATAACGCATAGAATACCGGCCGTCAATAATATTTGCAAATTATTTGCATTTCTGGAGCATAATTGACTTAGGCGAAATAAAAAGATACAATAGAAAAAAGCACATATGAAAGGAATAAAGAAAATGGCTGAGCGAAAACCCTATACTACAAAAACAAGACAGATTATTCTGGAGTATTTGAAGTCCCAGAAGGCTGTCACTGTCAGTGTGGCTGATATTGAAAAATATTTAAAAACTGAAGGAATTAAGGTAAATACAACAACTGTATACCGATATCTTGACAAGCTTTGCGCCGAGCATATTGTAATCAAATATCCGGATCTGAACAGTGATAAAGCTGTGTTTCAGTTTGCAGGAGAAGAAAAAAAATGCACAGAACACCTACATCTGAAATGCATCAGATGTGGCAAGGTTGTGCATCTTGACTGTGACTTTATGGATGAATTTAAAGAGCATTTGTATAAAGATCATGGCTTCCGGCTGCATTGCAGCGGAGATATGCTTCATGGCATCTGTCAGGACTGTGAAAACAAAAAAATTTCTTCTCCACAGAGCTGACTGTCTTTTAGTAAACAACAGTTTCCCCGTCTTCCAGCATATCATAGTTAGAAACACCGTACGCTGTTAATTGGCCACGCATCGTAAAGCGTGTAACTGATGCATGAGCAACATTATCCATATGTGTCAGATAAAGCTTCGCCTCTGGTGCTGTCAGCGAAACATTCCATACATCCTCAGCACCCATAATCAGACGGCCATTTTCCTTTGTTTCAGCAGCACAACACGAGATGGAAAACCTGTCAATTTCTCTGGTCTGCCAGACAGTTTTTCCACTGAGGATCGCTGCCTTTTCTTCTATTGTCATCTTTTCAACCAATTTTTACTGTTTCATAATTGTTTTCCATCCCACTTTCATCCTTATTCAGCATTCTTTCTTTTCTTATATCCTCTAATTACCAGTACTTCCATTCCTGCCATGAAAAGTGCTATTACAATGTCGATACCAATTCCTGCTTTTTTCCAGTTTTCCATACCTGTTTCTTCGTGTTCTCCATCATAAGCCCAGCTGCTTACAACTGTATACATGACATTTTTGCAGGCATTTCTCATCTGAAGTACAGATGTTGGATGTTCCGGATTGGCTACATTGTTCTCTTCTCCGTTGAATGTGGACAGCATTGCATCTACTCCATTCGCCAAAGCTGCATCTGCATTCATAAATCCATGACCATTGTTTCGGAAGAAGTCTGTAAGCGCCATTCCCCTGAAGCCCCATTCATCTCTGAGAACTGTGTTCATAAGATTACTGCATTCTCCAGTCCATTTATCTCCAAGGAAACTCCAGGAAACCATAATCGCATTTGCGCCTCCCTGTTTTACAGAGATTTCAAATGGTTTCAGATAGATTTCACGGATTGCCTGCTCATTTGACCAGACACTTACCATCTTTGCATTTCCTTCATACAGTGCGAAATGCTTAATGTAAGAATAAACTCCATATTTTCTTGCACCTTCTACTGCATTTGCACCCATATTTCCTGCAAGAACTCCATCTTCTGAAAAATATTCATAGTTTCTTGCTCCAAATGCAGTTCTATGAGTATTCATACCTGGTGCATACCAGCCCTCTGCACCCATTTCCTGACTGATCTTGCCCATGCATTCACCCCAGGCCTGTGCAAGTTCCTTATTCCATGTGGATGCAACCACAACTTCAATTGGGAATCCAATAGAACCAACTCCTGTAAAGTTGTTATTAATTGCTGCTGGTCCATCGAAATCAAGTGTAGCCACTTTTCCCACAGAATCCATGGCTGCTGTCTGATAACCTGCCATTGCAATCATATTTGCCATTTCATCAACAGTAAGCTGATCCAGAAGTTTTTCCCAACGAGGATCGTCATAATCAGCATCACGCATATCAGCTAATGTAAGTCCATTATCTGCTCCCGTTGTCGGCATTACATCCTCATCATTGAGATATGTAGTCTTATCAAAATTGCTGTTCAGATGATATTCAGAAACATATGGCTCACCCAGCTCTGCAGATGCCGGTTCTGCTGTAGCCTCTTTATAATTTGCAAAATGATCTGCACGTGACAGATATGTCACATCGCCTTTTGCATCTTCAAATACATTTGTTGCTGCAGTATCATCTGATACTCTTTTATTTTCTTCCTCATATACTACATCAGTATCTGCAGTATAAGTTTTCTGATCCAGCACAGTGTGTGAATCGCTGTTGATAGAGATCACATAATCGCCTTTTTCAAGAACATACGCTTTTGCATTATTCTCATCATAAGAGGCCATATCTTCTATACTGAATGTAACTGTAACGGTCTGAGATTCTCCCGGCTGAAGCAGATCTGTTTTTGCAAACTCGATCAGATTTGCAGAAGATTTCTCAATTCCTCCATTTGTATATGGCGGTTTATAATACACTTCTACTACATCTTTTCCGGCAACATCTCCGGAGTTGGTTACTTCTACATCTACAGAAATCTGTCCGTCTTTTTCCTCCAGTTCACCCATTTTCTGTTCAAATTCTGTGTAACTCAGACCATATCCAAATGGATACTGTACAGTCTTGTCGTAATCAATCGCACCTTCCTGTGCAGCTGTTTCATAGTACTTGTATCCTACATAAATGCCTTCCACATAATTGGTAAATGCCGGAGCATACACCTGCGCAGTTCCTGCGTTCATTCCTTCAACAGCCATATCTGCCAGATTTGTATACTCTGTTTTTTCTGCATTATTCCACCACGGAGCAGTCGTCATATCATAAATAAATGTATCCGGTGTTTTTCCGGAAGGATTGACTTCACCTGAAAATACTTTACCAAGTGCATTAAATCCCACATTTCCCGTTCCTGGGCACCATACAACAGATTTAATCTGAGGATATTCATCTGCGAAACCAAGTTCAAACTGATTTGCTCCATTATAAATTACAATGACATTATCAAAGTTTGAGCAAACCATATCCACCATATCTCTCTCAGTTTGTGAAAGCTGTAAATAATGCTCTCCCTCAGGAAAATCATCATATTCATCAGAATTATTATCATATGCTGCTTTTCTTACATCCATAGGAATATCATTATGACCTTCACCTGCTTTTCTGGAAAGAACCACAACTGCCACATCAGAATACTCTTTCGCACTTTTAATAAGCTCATCACTGTAAGTATCTACAGGTGGCTCCGGTAATGTCCAGCTCTGTTTCTGGATAGACATTTCCGGATCATCTGCACCATAATTGTTATAAAAATCAACCAGTTTCTGGTTAATAGAAAATCCGGCATTTTCAAGTCCCTGATTCAGACTGACAATATCATACAGATCATTAATTCCACCGGAACCAGCTCCTCCGTAAGCCGGATTAATAGATTCCCAGCCAAAAATATTCAGTTTTTTTGTTTCATTTAAAGGAAGCAAGCTTTCATTCTTCAGAAGAACAATTCCGTCTTCCATAATTTCTTCTGCCACTTCCGCAGCTTCTTCATTTGTTTCATCGCTTAAAGTTCCATTTCCCGTTGCAAGTCCAATCAATGTAGCCATTGGTCCAAAACAGATCATATTCACGCAGACAACAACAGCAAGAACCATTGCGATCACAGCTTCTCCTCTTATCAGAAATCTTTTGTCCCTGGACATCCTGCGGCATGCAACCATAATTACGATTCCAATTACAAGTGCAGCAATAATACCGATAATATATGGTTTGCATAATTGTAATACCGCCAAAACATCTTCCATTTCAACACTGATCATTCTCTTTTTCCTCCTTTAACTCCCTCGTCTTTTTCAGGTATCCTTTTCTTCTTGTTTCATATAATCTAATATAACATCTCCAAGATACGCTACATCCTCAGCTGCAAATGCCATTGGAAAATTATCAGAGAAAAGAATTTGTGCAGAAGGTGGAAATTCCTCATCACCTGACCATAAAATAAAACATAATTTTAATTCACGAAAAACTTCAAATTCGTAGGATACATCTCCATACTTTTGGCGTATCCCTGCCAATTTTTCCATTAATCTTTCAAAAACATCTTGTCTATTTCCATATGTTTTCGCGAGCCTCATAATACAACGCCCATAAAACTGCCTATAATAAACCTCTCCCCAAGGAAGATCACGATAGGACAAAAAATTCCCCGTAGCTTTCATATAATCTCCCTCCGAAAAATATCGTAACATCAAGATTTTTGCATGAATATCATTACACAAAATCGCATCTTTATCTGATTTATCTATGCAATGAATTTCGAACTCTGGATAACTGATCGTGTATGTGTTCTGCATAAACTTTATTATAAATGACTTGCTATTATCATCAAATGGTATATCCAGCCGACTTGTAACACCCTCTGGATTTACATTCTGAAACTCCGCAAGGTAGTATTCATATGGTTTCATTTCCAGATTATGTTTTTCATAGTAATCCTGTAACATTCTAAATCTCCTTATTCTGTTAAATAGAAAGTAGGAATTCTGTTAAGTTTTCAATAGCATCTGGTTTTTCTGACAGTTCTTTCCCCATCAGCCCCTCTCCCATAATGCCAGGATCCGCACTAAGAGATACAGCGACTCGATTTGAATTCCATACAGCTTCATACATCATTTCCTGATTCTCTTTTGTTACTTTATTGAGAACGTAATAAAATGGTTTTCGAATACTTTCCGATAATTCCCCGATTTTTTTGGAAAGCTGCAGGGATTCATAAGATGGATCTATGATTATCAATATCAGATCTACACCGTTATCAATTCCACGTCCAAAGTGTTCAATCCCAGCCTCCATATCCATTAGCGCAAATTGGTCTTCTGCAAGCCAGAGATTTTGGATAAATTGAGTCATAACAGTTCCCATAGCACAAGAACATCCTTCATTTGCTTGATGGATTTTTCCACTGGTCATCAGTTTTACACCGTCCTTCAGACTATAATAATCTTCCGGTATATCATCTATAGTCCAGTTTTCCTCAAAAAACTGATGAGTAAATTTTGATAACATCATATCATTTAAAACATTTTGCTTACCACCGAAATAGTCTGTAAAATCTCTGGGAAGCTTCATACCTAGCTGTCGGTGCAGACCATAATTAGATTCATCGGAATCAATTACCAAAATTTCTTTTCCTCGTCTGGCTAAAGCCTTAGCCAAAAGACTGGTTACTGTACTTTTTCCACATCCGCCTTTTCCGCAAACTGCTATTTTCATCTCTATATTTACTCCTTTTCTTTTTTCTAAATAATATGTATTACATATGGCTATGCTTCAAACTGTCTTACTCCACTTCCTCCAGTTCTGTTCCTTCTGGAAGAATATATCCGCAGTTATCACATACTCCGTCCTCTGCAAGTATCCCGTCTTTCACAAAGGCTTCAATGCCTCCCGGTTCATGACAGCGTGGACAGTCTAATTCCTGTATCTTTTTCTGATTTCTTACATCCTGGCAATTGGAAAATTCAATTTTACCCATAGTGATTCCTCCATTTTCATTCCATATCAATTTGTCTTCGCAAAAAAGTTCCTACCATACGGGAAAAATTGCTGATATTACGAATATAGGCAAAGTCTTTTCCATAGATTCTCTTTTCCACAGAGAGCTCTTCTTCATTCCCTACAAAAATACCAATTACGAAAATTCCCTGATTTCTGGCCCGACGCACCTCATATGCAGTATCTTTCACAGCTCCTTCTCCGTCATAGATCCTGGGCTGGCGGGTTCCTGGTCGTTGTATGCTCATATCACAGGGTTTTCCATCACTTAATACGATTAAAATCTTATTTTTTTCCGGTCGCTCCATGAGAGAGGAAGAGACTGTTTTCAGTGCAAGCCCGTCTCTGTTATTGGCATATGCCCGAAATTGAAAGATTCTTTCATTTGTTTCCCTTGGATCTTCATAATCCCGAAATCTCTGAAGTACTGTATATCCCCAGAAAGCACAGTATCCTGTCACCCGATGAGGAATTCCTGCCTGGCTTAATGCTTCACTGATAATATATCCCTGCGCCGCTACCTGAGCCTGTCTGCCAGCCTGGGAACCACTGGAATCAATCAGGACGTCTATTACAAACTCAGAATCTTCTGATCTCTTTTTTCTATTAAATAACTTGTCATCGTCTGTTCTTCCAATTTTCCATAACCTCTCAGGAACAAGCTGCCCTGCATCAGATCTGCTGACAAAATCATCCTTTCGGATTATAAACGCCCGTTTCAGTGACTCTGCCAACACAGAAATATTTCTTTTGATGATCCAGTGATTATTTCCATAATAGGCTTTATTTTTTTCAAACTGCAGCTGAGAAAAACGGTATTGATTATTTTTTATCACAGGGTTCTGTAAAATTCCATCTGTAAGATACAGGATACAGTTTTTGTGGATTCCTGTACAAAATTTCCGGTTGACTCTGGCCTGCTCCGATTCACTTAGATACGATTTTCCGTAATTCAGTTCCACATATTCCCGTATCCGTCGCACTGCCTGTGGATTTATATTCTCCGAGCTTTCCGGAACTTCTTCATTTTCCGGAGAGAAATAAAATCTTTTTTTCTTTTTGTTTCTGATATCCAGACTCATCATCTTTTTTTTGAGATTAGAAAGATATTTTTGAATGATGTCTTCCATCTGTTCATCCGTCATGCATTCCTGCCACGCGTCATTGGCCAATGCCATATCCGGTAAATTCAGAATTTTCTCCAGATTTCCATTTCTTTTTTCAAAAGAGGGATCCAGAACATGATTATAAATCTCCTCTATCACGTTTATGACATCTTCCGTATTTTCCGCATCCTTCAGAGAAAGAATTTTGTACAATGCAATCTCTGCCTGTGGATCCGTTCCCTCATCGTTTGTGTTCTCCAGAACATGCCTTATATACAGAAGCCTAATCCTGTGAATCAGGTCTGTTCCAGCTTTGTCTGATACCTGTTCTTTCTCGGCCTTTTCCAATTCTCTGAACGCCCGTTCTCTGATTTCCTTTGTTCCCAAACGTTCTCGAATGATAAAACGATTCACTGCAGCATCCATGCATAATCCAGCAAGAGGCAAAAGCATATCTTCTCCAGCAGAAAAATATAATTTTTTCATCAAATACATGCCAAGTTTCTTCTGATCAAAATATCGTGCAAAGGCACCCTGCTTCACTGCCTCATATAGAACCGTTTGTTTTGAATAAACATATTTTTCTGTGTCCGGTTCAAATTCTATATCATAATCACCACTGACTGTCCAAAAAAGATTTCTGATACGATTACTGATCTCCAGACGATGTTCTTCCAGTTGTTCCGCCGGCCATCTGACATCCTCCATACAAGTTTACCCCCATATGTCTTTTCCGGTCCAGGAAGATGGGATTCTGGTAGAAACCACATCTTCTACGATCTCTTTTTCAAATACATCAAAACTTTTATTTATGATTCCCATCTGGATTGCATCAATTGGAGAAAGTCCGCTTCTTGTGGCTTTTACAGCAGAAACCAATCCTCTCAGGTCAAGAGATTTTGTTGAGATTTCTCCATGATAAGCTTTGATCTGCAAATCCAGAAACAGTCCTGCAAAAGCTTTCAGTGCACTATTTTTCCCATCTGGAAAATGTTCTCTTAATACAAAAAGGACACTATCCTCATCCATTTCAGGCATATCAATTACCATAAATCTTGAAACCAATGCTTCATTTAGCTCTCTGGTACCTGCGTAACCATAATTCATCGTACCGATAAATCGTGTTGCCGGATGAAGTAAAATCCTGTTATATCCTGGAATATTGATTCTGCGCCGATGATCCAGTGTGGCATGCAGTACAGAAACCGCATCATTTTTTGCCATATTGATTTCGTCCAGGATTCCAAATCCTCCAAATTCCGCGCATTGATAGATAGGGCCTTTCCGAAGGCGAACCTCATTATTTATAAAGGTATCCGTTCCAATCAGATCGGCACTGTCTGTATTTACATGAAAAGAAATGTCGTATTCCGGTCTTCCGAATATCCATGCCAGTGTCTCACATAGTACATTTTTTCCTGTAGCTTTCGCACCGGAAAGTAACAGATTATCTCCCTGAAGAAGCGCTGCTGTTGACATTTCCAGAATCTTTTTCCCATAAAACAGGATATCCGGTTTTTCTACCCGTTCCTTTACCTGATTCTCTACTTCATAACGCATGTGAAAATCTCTCAGTTCTCCAATCAGTTCCTGCGCTATCTTCTGGTCTTCTAAATATTTTTCTATTTCTGTCCAATGATTTCTCATGAAGATTTTCCTTTCTTTGCAATTGGTTATATCAAATCAGATAATATTTCTGTTTACTCAATCCTCCAACTCACAATCCTAACTTCTTTACAATTTCTCCCAGTGCATTTCTTACAGGAGAATCTTTCGGAAGCCGTATGATCGGCTTTCCATCACAGTCATACTGATATACCTGGTCATCATGTGGTACAACGCCTAACAGTTCCAGTCCCTGATTTCGGATTTCTTCCAGAGTTCCGGCATCCAGTTTTCCATCTGGAACACGATTCACGATTAGTCCAGTTTTCTGTGGTTTAAAGTTTAACTCCTTCATCAGCTTCGCAATACGTCCGGCTGCCTGAACACCTCTTCTGGAACAATCGCTTACAAGAATGGCAACTTCCATCATTGGCAGGATTCCTCTGCTGATATGTTCCATACCTGCTTCGTTATCAACCACAATATATGGATAATGGCTTTGCAGTTTCTGAACCTGGGTCTGTACAAGACCATTTACAAAGCAATAGCAGCCCTGTCCCTGGGTTCGCCCCATTACCATCAGATCATAATCATCTTCTTCCGCAATCGCATCAGAAAGACGCATTTCCAGATATGCCTGTTTCGTCATACCAGATGGAATCTGATATCGTGGATCTACGCCTGCCCGCTCAATTTCCTCTCTCAGCTCCCCAAGTGTGACCTCCGGCTCAACACCGAGCACTTCGTTCAAATTTGCATTTGCATCTGCATCCACCGCCAGGACCGGACGTTTTCCGCTTTCACATAAATACTGGATCAACAATCCACAAAGAGTTGTTTTTCCTACGCCACCTTTTCCTGATACTGCAATTACATGTCCCATGTTTTTCCTCCTAAAATTCTGAACAATCTGTTGACTTTTTCTTTAAACCTCATTATAGTTGTTACTATATAAATTACAATAATCAGTCTGTGAGATTTGTATGGTTACTCAACACATCAGAAAAATTGTTGAGAAATTATATGATACTAACTAATACAGGAGTATATAATGTCAGAAAAAACGAGAAAACAAGATCGCCGTACCCGCTATACCAGGCAAACCATAAAAGATACGTTCTTAGAATTGTTAAAGCAGAAAAGTTTTACGAAAATTACAGTTACAGAGATCTGCAAAAATGCTGAAATCAACCGTGGCACTTTTTATCTTCATTACTACGATATCCATGATGTATTATCAGATATTTTTAATGATATGACTCAGGATATGTTAACAACGGTAGATCATTTATTCTGTCTAAATCAAAAAAGCTGTTCCTATCCGTTCTGTCAGAAAATACAGATGGAATCACAATACAGGGCACTGTTTCTGGATGATGCAATTGCCCCTATTCTTCTGGAAAAAATAGCAGAAAATACAAAAGAAGGCTATGTGACCTGGCTTATGTCACACAGCCTCCTGACCTTTGAACAGGCAGAATCGGTTTTTTATTTTCAAATGAATGGCTGCCTTTCCATCAACAGACTGATGCTCCGCAATCACTGTAATGACTGGAAACAGATTCAGACAGTAATCGACAAATTTATCAAAGCCGGGCTGGAAAGTTTTCTGATTCATGATCAGAGAGAAGAAAAGGCTTCCGATAATTTTTGCAGCAAAATTTCTCCAACTGTTACCGCATCTTCTACACTTAGATAATGATCGGCATGATCCTGAAGAAATATTTTGCCAGATACAGGAAATTCTTCATCTGCAAACCATATTTTTAAAGTTACCGGATATCTTGGCAGAACTGGAAAAACAGCACACAAATCCGCCTTTGTCTCTGTAAATTCTGCACCCAGGTTTTTACATGCTTTCTGAATTTTCTCAGAATCTTTATCCTGCAAAAGCTTTTCCAGTTTCTGCTCTGCGGTCCGGTCAAACTTGGTTCCTCGAATCAATCCATCTTTCAGGTTACCAAAAGTAATGAGCTTCTGTGAACCTTCTGTTCCATCGGCCATATCCAGATAATGCAGCAATGTCAGATAATGCCATTCGTCCATGTTTGAGTTAATACGAAACTCAGGGAGTTGAATTTCAATCGTTTCATAAAAACTCAGTACTTCAAGCACATTTCGGCTGCTATGAAAAACAGCCCCACTTTTTGCAGCAATCTCCTCTCCAGAACGATTTTGTAACCGTTTTACTGCTGCCAGCAGCATTTCCTGAAATGCACGATTTTCTGTTTGATTTTTGTATTCCATAACTTCCCCTTTGCGAACATTTTATCGCATCATATAATAATCAATGTTTATGCAAGAATTTGGGTGGTTTCATAAATCTGGCTTTGTCCGGATTCTCTTTCATCCATTCCCGGGCAAAATCCATTACCTCAGTCATAGTTTCATAATCTTTTCCACAAAAACAGCAACTTGGGCATGTTGGACATGGCCATCCCTTATTTTTGAATCTGCATGCGTCTAAATGTCGGTATGCTCTTAATAAATTTGCTTCATATTCTTCTTTAGACTGTGAAGCTTCCCTGTTTTCACGATAATAAAGGTGATACATTTTTTTAGTCATATGTTTTTTGATTCTGGTATATAAATTTCCTTTTAATTTGTCCACAATCAGCATATTATACAATCCTCCGTAAGTTTTATTACTATGTTGACTTTTCCTTTAAATTTCATTATAGTTGTAATTATATTATTTACAATCATCAAAATAAAAAATATGTACAGTTTCTCAACACATTAAAAAGAGCTGTTGAGAACTTGGGATGTTTTTGACAAACCAGAAATATTTTCGCCTCAAAAACGTGAAACCAAAATCATTATATCATACTACAAGGAGTTTCTTATCATGAAATACTCAACGAAATTAAGCGATACTGTCCATGTAATGGTTCTGATTGCTATCAACCAGGAAAACTCACTCTCCAGTGCCTCAATTGCAGAAAGTATCCATACAAATCCCGGCTTTGTACGCCAGCTCATGTTAAAACTAAAAAAGGCCGAACTTATGACCAGTGTAGCCGGACATGCCCGTCCTTCTCTTTCAAAACCAGCAGACCAGATTACGTTGCTGGATATTTATAAAGCAGTGGAGGGCGAGAAACCGCTACTTCATTTAGATACTCATACCAACCCTGATTGTGGCGTTGGCATTAATATTCAGTTGTCCTTGCAGGGATTCTATAATGAAATTCAAAAAAACACTGAAGAAAAGATGAATACAATTACTTTACAGGATATCATAAATACTTATTATCAGCGAACATCCATGCAAAATGATTTACAAAATATTATATAGCAGGAGAAACGAGAATGGACTTCCAGATATGGATTATCTTCTAAATGATGAAGAATCTGATAACGATTTGGCGAGTAAAATTTTATATTTTCTAATCCAGGGATTTTCTTGTTATCATGCCCGCCTCCGTGCGGGCATTTTTAAATTCAGCAGCGCACCACAGGCGGTCTTTCCTGTGCAGAAAAAAAGAAGCGCTCCTACAGGCGCTTCTTCTTACCATATTAGGACTTCGATCAAAAGTTAGTGGGCCACAAAGTGGGCCATTTTTCAAAAAATCACATGAATTTATATAGAGTTTTATCCAAGTCGGAAATCCGCTAAATGCTCTAGCTATCAGCATTTAAAGGCATTTAACAACTTATATGGACATTTATGAAATCGGCCTCGTAATAACGATACCTAATTTCATTATTTCTGCTTATTTGAATGACAGTGATTTTTCCTTCCAAAAGTGATACCAAAAGGTGATAGTAGGTAAATTATAAAACGCCCCTACCCACAATTCAATTGGTAATATTTACCAATCATCCTTGTGTTTAGGGGCGTTTAATTACTTCTCGCTTGGACACATTAACTAAAAAATAGCTATTATTTTATTATTTGTTATAGTTAACGACTTCACACAAGTCATGCGCCGAGCCCTTGATTTTGCTGATGTCGTGAACCCCAGATTCAAAAAGTGATAATTATTCGTGATAGTTACACCAGTCCCAAACACATCTAAATGTTATATGTAGACCTCTTTGCCGACCATGTTTTTCAGGAAATCTTCCTGCGCTTTCTGGGACACATAATACTCTTTTCCAATCTTGTTTCCGTACCCCATCTGGAACATCAGCTTCAAAATCCGAAGTGCTTTATCACTCTCACAATGGTAAACATCCATAATTTCTTTCTTGCCAAGCATCTTAGGACACTGAGCCTTGAGTGACTTAACACAAGACTCTATTATCGCATCCTTATCAATGCATACCGCCATCAACTGTTCTTTAGTCAGTGTAGCATAGTTCTGTCCATTGTTCAAGCCAGATATTTCCTGCTCTGTTTTTTGACTATTAGATTTCCCTGGTGCTGACTCCTGTTTAGTGTCTTGAATAGATTCTGTCTTATACGGAATATCTTCACCATATGGTCGAATTGCAAATGATCTAAGGTAATCATCAACGGTATAGTTTCCCCAATCATTCTGCAATGCCAGTTCACTAAACTCATAGCTCATTTCTTGTCCTCCTGTTTGTACAGCTCTTCTCATTTCAAAAATCTCCTTTCTCTGTTTTTACTTCCATATAAAATGGGTTTTCATATTTGGGTTACAACGATTCCCTTGACTAATACAGCCAGTGTTCTTGAATTAATGTAGCTCCATGAAAATGATATATCATAGTTTCCACGGACATTACGCCAACGGCGCATGTGCCGTATTTCGGTTTAATATATTGCTTTTTTCATAAATCATCAAAATTCTCCCTGTTCCAAAGATTACAAACTTCTTTAAGCATACCTTCATTTATCACATAGTAATAATGACCATTTACCTTTTTCATTGAGCTCGGAGACTTATCCGTACACAAGATATGTTCTTCTTCCAGTGCTTTTATTAGCTTTTCCTTGCTGACTTTTTGTCCAAAGTACTTCTCAAGCCCAAGCTTCAATGTCGCACTTCTAATATATATGCGCCCCTCTTTTGACCATACTGCTAATCCTTCATATCGGGGATCACTAACATTTTTCTCGTCAGGACACTGTACAAAAATTTCGTCAGTATATATTAAATCATATAGTATTTTTAACCAATCTATATCTCCCTGAAATTCTAAAAGCCGCCTCATATATCCTAGTTGTTTGTCTCTATATTGATCTACCAATGCACATAAATGTTTGTCCAGTTCAGCATTTCCAGTTACATCTTTTATTTCATTCCATTCATCTTCCCCAAAAACAATTACCTTTATAATATTGACACAGATTTTGAGTATTTTACTGGCATATATAACCCTAAAGCTTTCCTTTGGCTCATTCAATGAATAAAGTGCAAACATCTTTCTTATCAAATTGATTATCTTATCCACTGATGTATATATCTTTTCTGCAATATGGTACAGCAATCCATTGTAATCAGCTTTATGTTTCTCAATATATCGAATCGCTTCAAAGTCATCTATTCCCTGCGTTAATTCCATTTGAAACATTCTGTCCTGTATTGAGAAACATCCCCCTCTAAATTCAGCTGTTACAACTGCCATTCCACTATCTTCATCATCGGATTTTCTTGCAATTAAATCCAATATTCCTTCCTGTCGTTCTTTATCGTAGCGGAGTGCTTCTGGATGATAATCATCAATAAGGACAGTATGTCCAGCAAACTGTTCCATATTTTTTTCTACAGAATTTTTATTTCCCATTTTAAAATTCATTTCTTGAAGTTCATGTTGTACAAACATTGCTTTCGATAACAATGTTTTTCCCATTCCCGATTTTCCGAAAATCGCAAGAAAAAAATTTGGACTATAACCAGCTTGACAAAACAGAGGTTTTGCAATCGACAAAATATCATACAGAAACAGCACTTCTGAGAAATTTTTCTTAGTTTTGAAAATATGTCCTAAGATTTTCAGTTCTTCTCCCCAATCTCGCTGTCTTATTTCGTATGAAGGTAATCGTCTACTTGTCTCTGATGTTTTCCCGCAACTCTCCAAACTTATAACCATATTTTGTGAAAATACGTAAGCCGTTGGAAAATAGCCCAGTCTGCTATAATAGTTAATTTGGTTTATATCACATTCCCCTGCTTGCATCTGATTATACAAATTTAATAATCTTTTCTGTTTTTGACTTAATCCTGCATCGCAGCATTCAGACCATACTTGAAAATAAGGAATATTTTCTACACTGCTAAATTCGTGTTCTGGCAATTGCCTTCCCCCTTCCAATACAATATAAATATGGTAGGTTTTACTAATATTTCCTGTAATAGCGTCTTTTTTGGCATCTATTGCACGTAATACTGGAATAAAAGGTGATACAATTCTTCCATCATAATATAGACCAGTATCCTTTTTTTCAAAAATTAAATTCATATTTCTCCTTTCCAGGGCAGGTAAAAATACCTGCCCCTTTTCTTTTAAAAAATTTCAATATCATCTGAATGATTAATCTTGTCTGGCAACACCTCCACAACTGCATTTTTTCCATATTTAGCCAATAAACCTGGAGCCAGTTCTTTTACCAAAAAATTCAAGGCATTTTTTTGATAATTAATTTGATAACTTAGCTCTTGAATTTGAGATGTCAACATAAAAGTATTAGACATACTTTCCTTTTCAATCTCAATCTGTTCTTCAGTAGCTTCCAGTTTTCGTGCCAAGTAATCTGAATATTCCTTTTCGCTCTTATACGCCTTACGATATTTTTTCAGCTTCTTTTTCAGCTTTTTCTTATCAGTGCTATACAAATAGTCTGATTTTTTTAGCTTTCTTTGTATCCGTTTAAACTTTTTCTTAAAGCGCTTACATTTCCTGTCACTTTTTTCCTTAGCCTTTTTCCAGTCTTCAACACTCGTATTTTCTTTGGTCATAACATTTTCTCCTTTTCTTGATTTATTTGAGAATTTCTCAGAAATATTGATACTATATAATCTCTTATTCAAAGTACATTCTCAACTGACATATCCGCACAATTACGCTTTATAAAAATTGCATAATTGACATATGCAAAATTGCTTGTTTTGCATGGTATTGGAAGTCGACTTATATATTGGCATGCCATCCTTGTTTCCAACTATTACCACACAGCATCAAGCCATCGCACTGTATCGAGTTCAGAGATCTCATATCCTATATCTCAGAGATCAAATCCTCTTTACATGAATTATTCTACTCTATCCAGCTTCAATTATCAGTGGGGAGTTTTTTGAAAAAAAAAGGCTGATTTTCCCCTCATTTTTGTGGGGAAAATCAGCCCATAACAAGAAAGCAAGTATAATTTCATCAATAATACGCAGTCCTGTTTCCATATATATAATGAAATAATCAATAACAACGAAGCAAATATAAGCCGTTTACAACGGCAGAATATTCCTGGCTCGGCTATTTGCGGACGCTCCAAGAGCGTCATTCGGCAACCGGTACTTTAAACTCACTGGAAAAAAGTTCCAGAATGAATAATCCGAGTGCCTCATAAGTACCCAAAACACCCACTTACAGAGACAGAGATGCTGCTACTTTACAGTCCGCCATGTTTTGAGACACTTTTTCTTTGTTATAATCAGCTTCGCGCTTTGTACGACAAACATTTTTCTACTGCCTGCATAAGCTCAATATCAAAATCAGATTTTTCCATACTCATAGCCGAGAGAAAATCTTTATTATTTTTAAAATTCTTTACCAGTAATGACTTATCGGTTTCATCAAGAGGAACTTTATAAAACTGATTTGCCAGAACTATGAGAATATTTTTATTTTTTCTATAATATTCAGAATCCGCCCATGTCATATTGAAAATAAACTTTTTAAAATCTTCTTCCGTATATTTAGGCTGAAGTCCTTGAATTGGATTAACCAGCAAATTCGTAGAAGATTCCATCAAATTGAAATATGCTCCCAACTCATATTGCTGAGCTTCTGACATTTGATCATAATCTATCCCAAACGTCTGAATTCTCCCTATAGCCTTAGCAAGTAATTTACTTTCGTCTTCAATACGTTCAATACGTTCATTTATCTCTACAATAGCTTGTTGATAAGACGTTACATCTCTCTTTCCTATTAAAGTAAAAACATTCTCTAGTCGATCTTTTTCGTCTTTTGCTTTCCAAAAAAGCAATCCACTTCCAATAAGCGCAACCCCTGCAATTGCCCAGCCAACAGGACCTGCAAGGGCTAAAAATGCATTACCAGCAGCCATACCACCGCCCCCTAATGCTAATGTCCCACCGCCAAGCCAGGCTAAGGCAGCATTTGTTGCAGCAGCTCCACTTAATGCTGAAATAGCGGTTCCAGTGGAAGCCACCCCAAAAGTAGTAGCTATGCCCATTGCAGCAGATGGACCTAACGCCGCTACCGCAACTCCTGCACCTATTCCAGCAGCTCCTCCACCAAAATTTTTTACAGCTGTTTCATTAAACCTTTCCTCTATTTTATCAACCTGCTGTTTCCAGTCCAAACGGACTTTTTTCAATTTTTCATATTGCATACGTTTTTCACTAGGAGCATTGCGAATAGCATCAAACTGCCCCTGTATTGATTCCAGCTTTTCATATAGTATATTACTATGTGAACCAAGTTCATCAATTTTCTGATTTGTCTTTTTTACCAGTTCTTCCGTCTGTTCTTTTATTTCCTTAAGTTTATTCTTTGACATACAGTTCACCTTCTTTGAAAATATTTGTCTATATCTGATTTGCTACGTAAAATTCTCTCTTCTGGAACCTCTCTTAGTTCTGCCAGCTTTACTGTCTTATTAAATGCACTTATATACATATCGCTCTTTTGCAAATCATCCACAAATGTCATTAACATTCGATCATCATATTTGTCAGCTAAAATCCTTAATCCTTCTATGTAATCATCAATGATTGCTTTTTCTCTTCTGGCAAAATCAGCTTTTTTCTCAGCACGCCACAAACCAAAAATTCTTTTTCCTTCTCCATATAATGAAATCGAGAATCTGCCAATACCAACCAAATTAAACCTCAAAAAGAATTCAGTAGGTGCAAATGTTCCATGCCCTGCAATGACGCTTCGTACCGTCGCATCTCCAATATCTAATACACAAAATGTTCCATGTGCTACCGTCAGCATTCTCTTAACCGTTGCATTTGAAAAGGGCTCACAGGTACGCCACATTAAGCCGAAAGAGCGTTCTTCTTTTTGAGTGGTTGCAAAATATTTTATCAATCGACGCACAGCATAAACTATTCTAACTATCATTTCATTAATGAATACAGGAATAGCTTGTGCAGCTTGGAAGCGAGCATCAAATCCTTGATTGTAAATACTAATAGCCAGTTCGTTAACTGTCTCATCAAATTTTGATACCTTTATGCCAAGAGAATTCTTAATAGCAATAATATCATTTGTCCAAGCCCAAAATGGGGACGGAATTCCCATACCTCGATTCCCCTTTTCTATGCTACCAGACGATCCAGACACATCTGACATCAGATGTCCAAACCAATTCACAAATGCACTATAAAATTTGCTAGGTATATCATTTCCTCTTAAGTTGAAGTCAAAAGTTGCATTTTCAAGTGAAATCAGTTGTCCTCCCGAGACAAAATGAGAAGTATTTTGAAACTGATCCAAAATAGAAAAAAACAACCCACATATAGTTGGATTATGTCCTAGTGATTTAAAGTGATGGTTAGATGGATTCAGATCAAACACTGAACTTCCTGCATCTCCACATCCTCGCTGATCATATGGAACTTTAAATTTATTTTCAAGAAATCTGAGTGCAGACGCCTCCCCCTCTCCATTCCAACCACATAATTTAGCAAAATCTACAGTCCTATTACTAAACCATTTATCCGTAATATCACCTAATATAGATTCTCCTGGCTTTCCTACTAAAAAAATATCTATTAATCCACATAAAGCACCTGAACATGCGGCAAGAACATAATCCAATTTATCACATTCTGGCTTCAATTTTTTTACGGAATCTATAGTTTCATCTAAATTCTCAACTTCCAGTTTGGCTTGCTCAAGCGCCGACGAAATGTTTGCAGAAGAAATATCAAATCTATCGTCTTTTATTGTAAAATTCAATATCATAGCGGATTATACTTCCTTTCAATAACCCAAACTGTTCTCTTGCCCCATCAGATAGCTTTATTACTTACCAGTAAAAGATCTCATTATATTTTTCATTCAAATTATCTTCATTCTTCACTTTTATAATCAGGTTCCCATTTATTTTCAATTCTATCGGATAATTCTGTAACATATCTAAAAAACCAGTTAGTATCTGAGCAGATACATTTAATATACTTCTGATTCTCTTTCTTTTCCAAAAATTCTATATCTGGCTCTCTATAAATCGCATTAATATCTTCTTTATATTTTTCAATAAATTGGGTCTGCTGAAGACTGTTCAAATATTCCTTTACCGTATCTCTTCCATTTTCATCAACAAATTTTTTTAATTTCTCTTCGGTTAGTTCTTTTCCCTTGATATATGTTTTCTTAAAATATTGAATACACTTCTTATCAATTTTTTCCATATTCGCTAAATTAATACATTCTATAACCCCCAAAATACTCATTTTCATTGTTGCATATAGTTCCCAATAGAAAAATTGTAATTCTGGAATGAAAATTTCAGATAAACAGTTTACAAATTCGATAAATTTCGAATTAAGCCGCAGTTTTGTACTAGTTTTTTTCCCATTTGTTGCATTCTCAACATTTCCATTTATAATGTCTTCCACGATCTTCTTTAGTATATTAAACCCATACATTTTTTCAGACAACCAATAACACTCTTCACTTGAATTTTGTGACTCTTTCAAGCGCAAATTTAATTTTTCGTAATATTTTTGATAAAAATCCTTCAATATTGTTACTGACAGCTTATGTATTTCGCTTGGCGATTTAAAATATGGATTCTTAGTAAGACTAAAAAATGTCGCATCATATACAGGCTCAAATATAGATTCGGGATAAGATACAAATAATCTATAAGGTATGTTTTCTCCCAAATTCATTCTTGACAAATCCACACTTGTTACTTCTTTTATATCGGATAACAATGCCAATACATTATTTACGTTATCTTCATATAATGCAAATATTTTATTTTTTTCTTTGATTATTTCATTATAAAACTTTTCACTCAAGTATATCTGCGAAAATACTTCCCATATTAATCCCCTAGCTTTTATCGTTCCAATTTTCTCATAAGCTTCTTTTTCAACATCATCTCCTATTCCTCTTTCAAACAAACAATTTACCATATATAATTTAACCGGTAATTTTTCCCCTTTTTTTATAGAATTAATTATTTTCTCAATTTCTTCTGAATCCTCTACATGACTATACTTAACATATGTTTTCTTCCAATCATCTATATTCTTTTCCATTTCTATAGGATTAATCAATAACGGAATTCCCAAATATTTATAAAATAATCTATTATCAAGCTTATCTTCCAAATACACTCTTTTGAACTTTATTCCAAGAACTTCAAATAAATCACATTCCCACTCATTAAACTCATTTCCATCCTTTATAAAACTACACTTGCCATCTTCAGATATGTATTTAAATACATATTTTATAAATTTATCTTTTAAGTTTCTTGACGCTGCCTTATATTGACCATCTTTATCATTATACGTGTTTAACGCCAAAAAGCGTTGTGAACTATATATACGGCTCATTTGTACCATATCATAAATTTTAAAAACGAATGCGTATTTAAGCACAATTCGATAAAACATGTCTTCAATTTTCATTTGTTTAAAGGTTTTCTTCACAATTTCAAAAATTTGAGGTTTTAACTCCAAATCACACTCTTTCAAATCTGAAATACTGTTATCCATCAAATTGTAAGTTTTAATTATATCTTTTAGATTATTTTTCTCATTCTCATTATTCAGCTCTTCACAAATCATTTCAATTATATCTTTATAATCTATGTCTTCATAATCTCCCATAGTATTCTCCTTTACTATCTTCTTGCAAAATATAGGAATTTTCCTATATTTTGCGACACATATACAGTACAAAAATCATCTTTCACCGATTTACTAATCTAATTTCTATTTTACCAATTCTCTTTACAAAAGCAAGTCTTCATTCAATATATACTTCTATCTTACGACTTGAATCTTTAAGCAATAGCACCAAAAAAGAGACAAGGAAACATTTTTCCTTGCCTCACTACCATCAACTATTCTTTATGTATTCAAGAATATCTTCCTTAAGAAATAGCCATTTGCCACATATCTTATGTCCTATAAGGATTCCTTCTTTCACGAGCCGCAATGCTGAAGTTTTTCCGATTTGCAAAAGTTCCTGAAGTTCTTTTAATGTAAGTGTATCTGGTGTATTATCTAACATATTATCCCCCTCTCCAAAGATTATGTTCATTACAAAATTGTTTTAAGACCTCGGCACATCTTGGAACATATCGGTATATACTAGGTTATGACAGCTTTCACTCCTACTCATTTCCGAGCCAGCTATCATATACATATTTTTCAGTTCACGCTTATACTTATAATAACTACCTCTCGCTATTCCGATGAGCTTTATACACTCTGCATCTCCCAAAGATCCACCAAAATCCCGGCTGTACTTTTGTATCAACTGCTTCGATTTTACAGATTTCTTAGTAACAAGCTTCTTTCCGGGAAGCTGCCCGATTTGTTTTCCATGAAGCCGCGCGGTCTGGATTCCTTCACGTGTTCTTTGGTGCAAATCTGCAACCTCTTTCTCTGCCTGTTCAAATGCGAGCTGGATCTGTCGCCTTGCAAGATTAAGCATATAACGGTTAAGTGCGCCGAATATACCAGCCAGTAATTCTTCTGATGCTTGATCGCCTGTTTTAAAATTTATAGATAACTGGTTTTCCATTGCCTGTTGATAGGTACTGGTATTTATATGCGGCTCTTTTAAAAATACCAATGACACTCCACGCTTATATAATTCTTCATACATTCCGTACCCCTCCTGTGCAGTACGGCTCATACGAGATACCGAATCAAAGACCAGCGTATCACCAGAAGAAACAACTTTGATCAGTTTTTCAAATTCTTTCCGTCCCTGTATTTTCGTTCCTGTGTATGTTTCTTTTACAATAACCGCATCTGGATATACCAGCTTAATATTTCTGATCTGCCGCTCCATTGACTGCTTGAATGTAGAAATTCTGCAATACCCATAGACTTTCATTTTATCATTTCCTTTCTATAGACAAAATTAAGGCAGAACCCTCTACAGATTCTGCCCTCACATATTTCTGATTATTAGGCGTTTGCGAAACGCCACAACACCACATAAATACGGCATTTTTTGTTACCTAAAAACAAATAACTCCTCACT
>NZ_JBDPGY010000018.1:0-76857 GCF_039841815.1 Ruminococcus sp. 1001136sp1
TAGCAGCCATTTCTGGCTGTTATCCCCCAGTATAAGGCAGGTTACCCACGCGTTACTCACCCGTCCGCCACTAGAAACAGACCAAATCCGCCGAAGCCTCAATGAAATGTTTCCCGTTCGACTTGCATGTGTTAAGCACGCCGCCAGCGTTCATCCTGAGCCAGGATCAAACTCTCTGATAAAATGTTTGATTCACTCAAGACAACCAACTAGCTTAGTTATCTCTCGTCATTACTGTTATAAAAAGTTTATTCTTTTGAATGATGATTCGTTAAGAATTTTCGAGAATCGTATGTGTTTCACTGTTTAGTTATCAAGGTTGTTTGTCTGTCATCTCTTTGCGACAGCCTGTTTACTTTATCATATCTTTCAGATCTTGTCAAGCACTTTTTTCAAAAGTTTTTCAGACCTTCAAGAAGCTGTATAAAGTCGTTTGTTTCTGTCGTTCTGTTCAAGCGACTTGATTACTTTATCATAAGTTCAGTCGATTGTCAACAGTTAATTTGAATTTTCTGAAAACTATTTTATTTTTCAGTATTTCAGAAGCAATTCCTTGTGACAGCTTGTTTACTATACCACTGCCGCAAGGAATCGTCAAGCACTTTTTACAAAATCTTACAAAAATCTTTTAGATTTTTTCGCAGCAATCTCCATATTGCAGCCCAATAAAACACTCAATCTGAAAAGTCCTATCATAACAAGTACGCCATAATATACATCAAATATATTTTCTTTCACTTTTTAATTAAATTGTTTTCATAATGGAAGAGTTTCTGTCACTGTACCGTTAGAACTTTTCCCATAAACAGCACTTCCTCATTTGCACTGTCGTAGATCAGAAATGCAAATGGCCGTGTCAACTCAACATCTTTTATAATCGGATCCGTATCCATTGCAGACATGCACTCCATTGTCACTGCAGTCACAGCGGCAGCTTTAGTTCCATTTTCGTCTAGTTCCAGCTTTGTTTTCTGTAAAACAGAACTGACATGGACCGCTTTATCTGCAATGCCTGAAAAATCAGCATCGTCCGAAAAAACATTCTCAAGTCCTATTCTACTGAGGATATCACTTAACTCAGCGGTTGTTTCAAAATTCAGCTTAGGCATTTTACAATTAACTTCATCGTATTCCGGTTCTGATTCCAGAAGACCTTCAATATCCAGCTCATCAAGAGTAAAATCTCCTTCTGCTTTCGGCAAAATTCCAATGAAACTCAGATTATTTGCATAGTATTTTTCAAATGCTGTTGCCGCATCATTTTCATAGTAATTATCACCGATGCTTGTCATGTACTTTGTTTCTTCGTTATCGCCGAATTTTTCTTTTTCATCAGAAACATCCCATGAATCCTGGGACCATCCGGATTCAAAATACAATGAATTGGTGAGACACAATTCACTGTTTTCATTAAGCATATCAGGTTTCATAATTTCCGGAATCAGCCCATCTGTATTTTCATTGCACCATGCATTAATAGTGTTGCATGTGTTTTCTTTATCAGAAAAATCAAGAATTTCAGCCTTTGCTTCAAAATTATCTTCTGCATTTTTTTGAAATTGTTCCTGCAGAGTCAGTCCCCGATTTACCCATAAAGCATCTGCAATTTTTAATTTCGATGTATAACCATAATTTTCGTCTTCTGTATTATAGTTTTTAATTACATTCATATACTTTCTGGCATATGCTGCAAAATCATCGGTTCCTAAATATTCATTTAATGCGTTTTTCGTTTCGCCTTTGGCTCCCTCTGCAAGCATACCAAGAGCAAAGTTAAGGCTTGTGGGGCTGAACATTATATTGGAATCCTGATTTTCTTTTGCTATTTCATCTGTAAGGTTAATAGAATTCTGCAGATTAACTGATTTATCAAGATCAATGTTCTTTTCAGCTGCATTTAATTCTGCGTGACTGGCTGTGGCAGCATATACATGGATTGGAGGAGCTATGGTTGTCATGAACGTCAGTGCTCCAGCAAAAAGTTTTATTTTATTCATGTATAACCTCCTTGTACGGTCGATGAAGTCCTTTTTGCAAAGGTTTTCTGCAAGTTTCTGTTTTATTTTAACATATTTGTTTCTTCTTTCTGTTATATTAATTTTCATTTAGTATAAGCGAATTTCCGTATTTACAAGCAGCTCTCCCTCATATTGTAGTTTAACAGAGAAAAAACGTTTTTCCTCTGAAAGAAGCAGGTTCAGAAAAACTTTATCACCTTCCCATGTAGGAAGCTCTGGCACTATTTTCTTATCAACCCAGCATAGTTCGCCTTCATTGCATTCAATCAGTTCCCCGGTATATCCATCGGCTGTAAATACACACATAAGCTCAGATTCACATTCGCTGTTTATAAAGGTTACCAGGCCACGAAATTTGTAGGAAGTAAGTGTGAGTCCTGTTTCTTCTTTTACTTCACGCAGAAGACATTCTTCAGGGGATTCCTGATCTTCTGTATGTCCACCTACACCGATCCATTTGCCTTTATTTATGTCATTTTGCTTTTTTACTCTGTGAAGCATCAGATATTTGTCATCGTTTTCGATATAGCATAAAGTAGTTATTGTCATTTATTCTCCTTCCCGCAGGCGCTGCTTTTTTCTGTGAAATATAAAACAGGGGCGATGCATATCAGTTTTATACATGCCCCTGTTTACTGTTTTAAATGATTAGCTTCAGATTTCGCGTGTAGCTTCTTTCAGCCATTCTTTTTCCTCTTCTTCCAGATATGGAGAAATCTTTTTATATACCTGTGCATGATAATTATTAAGAAGTGCCCGTTCCTGCACAGTCATCAGCTCGGGAACAACAGCATCCAGATCAAACGGTACCATAGTCAGATGTTCAAAGCACATAAACTGGCCAAATGAGGTTTTCTCTGCTTTTTTGCATACAAGCAGGTTTTCGTGGCGGATTCCATATTGGTTTTCCACATAGTATCCAGGCTCATCTGATGTGATCATACCCTCTTCCAGTACTGCATTATCTCCCTGAATAATTCTCCAGCGGAAGCTGTTTGGTCCTTCATGAACATTCAGAAGATAACCAACTCCATGTCCTGTTCCATGATTAAAATCCTGTCCCATTTCCCATAACGGACCACGCGCCAGATAATCCAGATTTACACCAGTACAGCCATAACGGAATTTGGCATTTCCAAGGTTCAGCATGCCACGTAAAACAGCGGTAAAATATTTCTTCTGCTCGTCATTCACAGAGCCCATAACAATTGTGCGGGTGGTATCTGTAGTACCTTCGTAATAGTGTCCGCCTGTGTCTGCCAGAAGGAAATTGCCAGGCTCAATGGCAATATCTGTCTCTGGTGTTGCAGAATAATGGTTGATTGCAGCATGAATGCCATAAGAAATAATGGGGTCAAAGCTGTTGTCGATAAAGTTCTCCTGCTGGGCACGGAAGCTGTACAGCTTCTCTCCTGCGCTTAACTCTGTCATTGTAATTCTGCCAACATTTTTCTTTAGCCAGCAGATGAATTTGGTAAGCGCAACTCCGTCTTTGATATGAGCGATACGTTCATTTTCTACTTCTACTGGATTTTTAATTGATTTTGGAAGAAAAGTCAGGTTGGCTTCATCCAGAATCGTTACTTCCTTCGGAATACTGTTTACCAGACGACAGTTGGCTTTCTTTTTACAAAGAAGAACTGTCATGTCTTTCTCAAATGTTTTTACATATTCATAAATGCTGTCATAGGGCAGAATGGTTACGCCATCCTTAGATAATGCGTCCAGAATTGAAGCCGAAAATGCTTTTTCATTTGCAAACAGCCTGATTTCTGTTTTTGTCATTATCAGATAAGAGAGAACAACCGGACAGCAATGTACATCGCCGCCACGAATATTCAGCAGCCATGCAATGTCATCCAGAGAAGTCAGTACAAATCCATCTGCACCTTTCTCTTCCATTGATTTACGGATTCTTGCACATTTGTCAGCACGGGATTCGCCTGCCCATTTTACATCCAGTTCCATAACCGGTTCGCAGGAAAGTGCCGGACGATCTTCCCAGATTTCTCCTACCAGATCAGAATCCGTCTGAAGAGTGGCTCCTTTTTTTGCAAGAAGTTCGGCCAGTTCATCTGCTTCTTCGGCGCTGACGGTTCTTCCGTCAAAACCAAGGCACATTCCCTCGCCTAATTTTTCTTCCAGAAACTGGTGCACAGTGGGAACATCTGGTTCTCCCATTTTAAAAAGCTCTACACCCGTTCCCTCCAGCTGTGCGGCCGCCTGGATGAAATATCTTCCATCTGTCCACAATCCAGCCATATCCTGCATGATGACTGCTCTGCCGGCAGATCCGGTAAAACCTGTAATATATTTTCTGCACTTAAAGTATTCTCCTACATATTCAGATGCATGAAAATCATCTGTGGGAACAAGATAAGCATCTATTTTCTTCTCTGCCATTACTTCCCGAAGTGCGGTGATTCGTTCTTTAACTGTCATAAAACTGACTCCTTCCAGTGAATTTTGTCTATTCCTATTATAATATCCACGTTACCCTTTCGCAACCTGTTTAAGAAAAAACACTTTTCTATTCCCAAAAGACGTGATATACTAACTTTCGAAATGAATGATATGCAAAATAGGATTTTATGCGTCAAGTGTTCGGTGAATGGGGAGTTGTCATTGAAACGAAAAGCACGTCTTACGGTATATTATCCGCACCCGTTGCAAGCACTATAAGAGGGATATCTCATATTGTGTCAGAGCCTGCCTGAAAGGGATTTTCTACAAGACGCACGTTGCGATTTGTGGAAACGTTTTTTAACAGACTCAAGGGAATGTTTTCGACATACATTCTATCACAATTGGAGATATCCTTTTTTGCGTATTAAGCAGGCAGATATTCGAATTCGAAAATCCTTCCCCGGTTTTATCAAAAAAGGATAGTCTCCGCAATCAAATACAAAGGAGGTTATTTTTAATGGTTGACAAACAAAAAGTAGAACAGGCCATCCGCCTGCTTCTGGAAGGAATCGGTGAGGATATTACCCGGGAGGGACTGATTGATACTCCCGACAGAATTGCACGTATGTGCGAGGAAATTTACGGTGGTCTCGATCAGGAAGCAGATCCCCATTTACTGAAGCAGTTTCCAGTAGAAAATAATGAGATCGTATTGGAAAAAGATATTACTTTTTACTCTATGTGCGAGCATCATCTGATGCCTTTTTATGGTAAGGCGCACCTGGCTTATATTCCCGATGGAAAAGTCACAGGATTAAGCAAGCTGGCACGTACGGTAGAGGTTTATGCCAGAAGACCGCAGATCCAGGAACGCCTCACAGTACAGATTGCGGACGCTCTGGAGCGTGCCCTCTCTCCGAAGGGAATTATGGTTATGCTGGAAGCAGAACACACCTGCATGACCATGCGAGGCGTTAAAAAGCCAGGAAGCAAAACAATTACGACTGTAACCCGCGGAGCCTTCAAAGAAGATAAGGAGCTGCAGAAAATGTTCCTTTCCATGGTCGGAAAATGAGCAGTTCTTTTTCTGAAACAAACCGTATTTCTTTAATCTGGCGGCATCCCCTTTATCAAAAGCACTGTAAGAAAATACAGGAGCTTGAAAAAGATCGTATTTTCTGCAGACATACGCCGGAACACTTTCTGGATGTTGCCAGGCTGATGTATATTTATTCTCTGGAAAACAAGCTTAATCTGTCCAGGGAAATCATTTATGCCACTGCTCTTCTTCATGACATTGGCCGTGCGCAGCAATATCTGTCGGGTATTTCTCATGACATTGCAGGAGCTGAAATAGCCGGAAAGATTCTGGCAGATCTGCATTTTACAGAGCAGGAAAAAGAGGAAATATTATCTGCGATCAGTCAGCACAGGACGGATGGATCTGATAATGTGTTGGCTATGCTGCTATATAAGGCTGATAAAAAGTCCAGAAATTGTTTTTCATGTTCAGCAGCTTCAGAATGTTACTGGCCTTCTGAGAAAAAAAATCTGACAATTGAATATTAAGCCTTCTAAAAAATCTAACAGAAAGGATGGTTTCTATTTATGAAAATTGGAAATCGTTTTTTTGATACACAAAATCACACTTATATAATGGGAATTTTAAATATTACTCCTGATTCTTTTTCCGATGGCGGGAAATGGAATCATTTAGATGAAGCTTTGCGGCATACAGAAGCCATGATCGCGGATGGTGCGGATATTATCGATATTGGCGGGGAGTCTACGCGTCCCGGACACACGCCGGTCAGTGCAGAGGAAGAAGCTCAGAGAGTTTTGCCCGTTATCGAAGCGGTCAGAAAACGTTTTGACATTCCCATTTCTGTAGATACCTTCAAAAGCAGCGTGGCAGAAAGTGCGATTCAGGCCGGTGCAGATCTGGTCAACGATATCTGGGGATTAAAATATGATTCTGAAATGGGCGCTGTAATTGCCAAATATGATGCTGCATGCTGTCTCATGCACAATAAGTCCAATACAGAATATAACAATTTTCTCATTGATATGCTTTCTGAGACACAGGAATGTGTCAATCTTGCAAGAAAAGCAGGAATCAAAGATGAGAAAATCATTCTCGATCCAGGGGTTGGATTTGGAAAAACATTTGAGATGAATCTGGAAACTATGAATCATCTGGAGCTTTTTAAGAATCTGGGCTTTCCGGTTCTTCTTGGCACCTCACGCAAGTCGATGATCGGACTGGCACTTGACCTGCCTGTAGACCAGCGTGTAGAGGGAACACTGGCTACCAGTGTAATTGGTGTGATGAAGGGCTGTTCTTTTGTGCGTGTTCATGATGTCAAGGAGAACAGACGCGTGATCCAGATGACAGAAGCAATTTGGGGTTGTAATTGAGAGTAAAGAGGACATTCGCAATCCGCTTTGCTACTTGCTCATGAACGCAGTCGCGAAACGATTGCGTTCAAATTCCTCAAAATTGTAAATAGTCAACAGAAAGGAACAACTGTTATGGATGAAACCAGATTTGATAAAATAGAAATTAAAGAACTGGAAATTTTTGCCAACCATGGTGTCTATCCGGAAGAAAATGTACTTGGACAAAAATTTGTTATTTCTGCCACCCTCTTTACCCACACACGTCAGGCCGGGTTAACGGACGATCTGTCTGCTTCTATCAATTACGGGGAAGTCAGCCACATGATTACAGATTTCACCAGAAAACATACTTTTAAGCTTCTGGAAGCGCTTGCAGAAAATCTTGCAGAGATGCTGCTCGACTCTCTTTCCGATCTGGAACAGATCACACTGAAAATTGAAAAGCCCTGGGCTCCTGTTGGTCTTCCACTGAAAACCGTATCTGTGGAAATCACAAGAAAATGGCATACTGCATACATTGCTTTTGGCTCTAATATGGGAGATAAAAAGCTGTTCATCGACAATGGGATACGTGGTTTGAAAAAAACAAAAGGATGCCGGATAGAGGCCGTTTCTGATTATCTTGTAACAGAACCTTATGGTGTTACCGATCAGGATGAATTTCTGAATGGAGTTTTGAAAATGCGTACCCTTCTTTCACCGGAAGAATTACTGGAACGTCTTCATCAGCTGGAACAGGAGGCAAACCGGGAACGTATTATTCACTGGGGTCCTCGTACTCTGGATCTGGATATTCTCTTTTATGATCAGGAAATCATTGATACTGCAGATCTTCACATCCCCCATCCGGATATGCAGAATCGTGACTTTGTGCTGGCTCCTATGAACCAGATTGCCCCTTACCTCAGGCATCCTGTACTAAATCAGACAATTTCACAGCTTTTAAATATTCTTCTTTGCCGCTAAACGAACATGTCGCCTACCGGCTACATCACATATGAAAGTCAGCTGTTCCGCGCCTATGACGCTCCCACAGCTGCCGACCGCATTCGTAATCCGTGCTATCACGCCACCGTACGGTTCCGTATACAGCGGTTCAACCAACTTAACAAGTGACAATCTAACATTGGGGCTGCCGGAAAACAGGCAGCCCCTTGTGTAATAATTCGCATCTGCTGTCAGGAAGTGAGACGCTGTCCGCAATATTCACAGTTGCACAGGCGGCCTTTTATTATCTGATTCTTTGCACCGCAGCTGGGACAGGTAACTGTAATATAAATCTTCTCATTCACACGTCTGTTTGGTGCAGTAATCAATATATAATTTTCTTCTCTGTCTATCTGAATATTTCGAATATACCCTTTGGCAATCATTTTTTCCAATTTCCTTACAGCATCTTTTCCCATCTCAGTCTCAAACTTCTCAAATGAGAGCGTGCTCTGGGCATAAGATTCAAACCAACAGGCTATTTCTCTGGCTTTTTTCTTCTTCAATGCTTTCTGGATTTCCCGGAAGGTGGGATACAAAAATAACAATCCCAGTATAATCTCCGTTGCTGCCATTCCCCAGCGTCCTTCACCAATATATTTCTCTGCTGCGCCAATAGCTCCCAGAGTAAAAAGTATACAGAAGCCACAAAGAACCCATTTCAGTTTTCCTAACACTCCTGTTTTTTTATTCTTTTCTGTTAAAAAATCATTCATGTCTGTTTCCTCTTTCCCCAATTAATCAATCTCTGTTATATACTAAAGCCTGTTTAAAAAATCATTCCTGTAATCTGCACGCCCTGATGAATCTTCTGTCAGCATATACCAAAATCCGTCTGTCAGCCAGCTCCCAGCAAAAGCCACGCATCGCCTAACGGATCGTAATAATAAACCACATTATCTCCTGCCGCATAATATTTTTCTTTTGTAAAATGTTCCTCATGATCTGTCCCTATAACAAATACCGGACAGTTTCTTCCCTCAATATACTCCTCCGTACCGGTATACCACAGGGACATTCCAAGACCAAGGTAATAACTAACTTCGTCTGTTTGCGCAATCAAGTCCCTGGCAATATTTATATCCAATGAATAATCATACTCTAATTGATACTCATCCCAATCATAATATATTGAAAAATCATAGCAGTAGGCTTCCGCTGCAAGGTGTCCATCCTTTAGCGATACCATAGGATGGTATTGCACACTCATATTTTGCTTCTGCACAGAAACCATTACATTGGAAAAAATCTCGCTCATATTGCAGCGCAGGATAATGACTTCATTTTCCTGCCCCATATACCATGGATTGTTCAGATCTTCCAAATATTCCCCTTCTTCCGTAACCTGAGTCGGATAAATACTGATCTTACAATCAAGTCCTGGAACAATAGCATAGATTTCATAACCTCCTGCATCAACAACAGTTCCATCCTGCAAAAAAGGATAAGCCGCAGCCAATTCTTCCTGCCTGGTATATTCAAGTATCTCTGATGTATCTGCATTTTCATAAGTGTAGCCCAGAAATGCCATTCCAGCCTGGCATTCATTTTCTCTGATAATGTCTTGCAAAATTGCCAGATTCTCTTCTGCCCCAGAAGTTTGGGCAGATACTTCTCTCACACATTCACCGTAGTTACTAAAAGAAAACAGTACTGCGCAAACACATACAGCAATAGAAAATTTTTTCATACTTTCAGCTCCTTCCTGTCAGAATATGCCTATGCCTTTCTATTTCAGTGTGGTTACAATCAATTTACTTTCCAACGCAGCTGCTATCAGATCTTCCTTACAGCTATATCCTGCCTTGGCAATCATTTCCTGAAAATTCCACCTTACCCCGGAAGTCGAACAATCCATTTTCCTTGCAATCTCCGAATAGGACATCCCATGAATATACAAACGCAGCATCTCCAGTTGTCTTGGACTGATATCACCGCTTGTGATCCAGTTAAGTTCCACCTTTGGCGTTATATCCGGAAATACACGCTCACCATTTAAGGTTCTGTAAATCACACTCCGTATATCCTCTTCACCGTGATCTTTATACCAGAGACTGTCCGCACATCCGCTTTTTGCTCTTTCCAGCACCTTGGGATCGATCAAAGACGTAACAACCAATACCTTTGTATATGGGTACTTTTCCCTGATCATTTTTCCGGCGCTCAGCCCATCGTGATTATGAAATGTCTGAACATCCATGATTACAAGATCTATTACTGAATAATCACAGATTTTTACAGCTTCACGGGCATCCGAAATTGTCTGAACATGTCGAAATTCCGGATTCTGCATAAGAATATATTCAAAATACTTCTGCATGATCTTCTGATCTTCTACTATCAGTACACGTACCATCCAATCTCATCCTTTCTGTCAGCGGCATCTTCAATATCAGACAAAACTCAGGGACAAATGAAATTTGCATTATGCAGTTCATTGATTCGGCTGCTTTTCTCAGTGCAGACAAACCACCGCCTTCTTCCGCATTTTTTTCAGGCGCATCTCCATCATTGGTGATCCGGATGTTGTATTCATTTGCATATTTGTCTATCTTCACAAAAACAACATTGCCGTGGGCATGTCTGGCACAGTTTGTCACACATTCACGGATTGCTCTGTCTGCCAGAACTCTGTAAGATGGATACAAAGGAAAGTTTCCGCTGATCTGAACCGAAATCCCAAGCTCCTCTGCATGCTTAATCGTATCCTCATACAGTTTTTCCATACTCTCTACGGCAGAACCGGTAAGAATATAAACCAGATGCTTCAATGCAGACAATTGTTTATCCATTTTGTCCTGATTTTCTTTTCTCTCCAATATTCTACGTATTGACAGAAGACTTCGCCCAAAATTGTCATGGACCTGCATTTTCATAGCAAGCGTTTCCTGCTCTCTGATTTTATCACCGATTTTTTCGTACATTTCCTCCAGCTTATGATTCAGGATTTCCAGCTTTTTATTGTTTGCCCTGATCTTTTCACTATTATAATAAATTTCTGACACATTAACTGCTACTGTCTGCAGATATCCTGCACAATCAGGCTCCTGCAGACGATATTCCTGAAACATCCAGACAGAATCATCTGGCAAATAAAACACGTTACTGTCGCTGCTTAATCTAATAAGCCCTTCTGATACAATTTCATTGTCCATTGCTTTTCGCAATGTATCATAATCCTGCAGATAAGCCCCCGTCATCATTCTGCACAATTCCTGCATCTTGGTATTACACAAAACGATCCTTCCAAGTGAATCCGAAAAGCATACTCCACACGGAACGTCATCCACAGCTTCATTCACAGACCAGTACGACAAGGAATGATTATATTTGTATCTCTCCTTCCAGATTGCCCAACAAAGATAAAATGTCAATGCAACAATCCCTGCTGCTAAAATACTGACCGGATAATCCTGGAGCATTGGCTGATATGCACTTTCTCCAATACTATATCTATGCTCATTCATCAAAGAAACCATAAGAACAAAAGAAACTGCAAAAACAGTTATTGTCGTTATCACTTTCTTTTTCCCGGAAAAACAGGTGATTCTTAGCAGAAAGAGAATAAGTTCCAAAATCAGGCAGATTTCCAGAAGAATCATCAGAAAATTCTGCATTGCTATGCTGCATTCTACAAAACTATTCATCTGCCGCCTCTCTTTCTGAATATGCTGCACCCAACAAACCATTCTTTTTCATCTTCCTGCTGCACTTTAAGGTCCGGTCTTTCTGACATTAAGCCGCACAGATCTGCCTCTGATGCAATGTGAACGGAAATCCGAAGATCATCATCAATCTGCGACACACGGTAAAACATAGACTGCATCACATCAGATAGCCGTTCTGCAAGCCATTCAAAGGTATCATAGCATTTTAGTATATCCTCTGCATTCAGCTGAATATCTCCATTTTCCACATAATAAGCAGCCCGGATCCTGCATAATTTTAAACTGTCACAGGATTCTGCAAGACTTTGCCTGAGATCTTCCATAGTAAGCACATTTCCATCTGATGTATATTGTGTCAATACCAGATTTTTTCTCCGCTTCAAATATGTACCAATAACTACAATTTTACCGAGAAGCAGATCATATCGTTCCCTTGATTCCGTCCTTTCCAGTTCATCCATCAACTGCGACAGCAATTCCAGCTGTCCGGCAGTCTGATTCTGTATCATGTTTAACAGCCGATTCTGTTCTTCTGTTTTTCTTCGCTCCGCTTCTTTCTCATAGGTTTTCTGCAGCAGTCTGTTTCTGGCAGTCAGTTCTTCCTGCTGTTCCCGAATATCCTGATATTGATCCAGCAATATTGAAATATCTTCTGACCAAAACAGATGTCCTCCCCTTATGGGAATATGGTTGATCCGGATTCCCTGTTCCTGCACAGATGATCTGTGAATGATCATTGTACGCATTTCAGGAGAAAGCTTGGGAAAATCACCAGAATGATAATAACGCTGAAAAGAATCATCTGTAATCTCTGCGTCTAGCCCTCCTGAAGTCTGGAATAATTCAAAATATCGATTGTTTGTCTGTATCAATCCGCATACTATACAGCCCTGATAAATTGCTGCCATTAAAAGACAACACACTGCTGTCATATCCCCTGCAAGGGTTTGGATGAAAGACAAATGAAATATATTTCCAACATTCCATCCCAGAAGCAATATTCCTGGAATGACTGGCAGCCAAAACTGTTTCTTTCCCGGAATCCTGCTTTTTCTGATCAGAATAATTTCCATTCCTGTCAGACAACTCAGCATCCACCCCTGAATCACTGCAAAAAGAATACCATAACTATAATCCCTATCCGAAAATGGAGGCTGTTTAGAAAACCGAAACACCAGCTGATGCAAATCATTTGTAAAAACACTTATGATCAATACTGCCGCCACAGTCAAAAGAATTATGATTTGTCTGACCGTTTTTTCTTCATCTTTTTCAACAAAAAACAATGCTGCTGACAGACCTAAAACAGGGATCAAGATCATCGGAATATAATACAGATACCAACATATATGTTCTCCAAGAGGTTCATGAAAAATATGAAATTTCACTGTTCTTACAAAGAACCAGAATACCATCAGACAACCAATTGCAGTCAGACATCTGCGCATTTTTTTATATACTACATGCTTTTCCAGATAGATTACCCAGGCACAGTACAGCCCCAGGTAAATACAATTGCGGCACTGGTCTGCAAAATTTCTTGCAAAAGTATTTTTCGGTCTTACCAGCCTGCAGAAATAAGCCAGAAGCACGCTTATCAGAATTACTCCATACGACAACATCCTCTTTTTATTATATGTCATGAAAATTCCTCTCTCATTGTATACTTTTATAACAAGTATACTATAAAGCTCTGTTTTATTATATAGTTTTTAGAGAAATTGTCAATTTTCAGAGTTTTCCGATTATTGGTCACTGGTTTAGAATGAACAATAACCCTATTATCACGAACAGAGTGAACAATCATGTCCACTCTGTTTTTCATTACTTAAAACGGTCTTGGCTGACCACAATATTCGCAGAACCTTCCCACATTCTCTGCACCACACTGGCATCTCCACGATCCGCTATCAGGTTGCATTCCTGGGTTCATGTTCATTCCAGGACGCATTCCTGCGTTCATGCTCATTCCAGGCTGCATTCCTGTGTTCATGCTCGTTCCAGGCTGTATTCCGGCATCATTTTGTGTCAAAGCCGCAATGATCTGATGTCCAGTCTGTTCCACTTCCATCAATTCGTCTCTCTTTTCACTGCTTATGGAAAAAGTATTCAGACGAAAATCCATATTGTCAAACCAGGGAGTGTTAACCTTAATGCGCATAGTATAATCAAACTCATAGTCATATATTGGCGGCTGATAGCTTACTGTCTTTCCATCCTTTGTATAGGTTTTCTCAATCTGTTGTCGATCCACCTCTACTCTACACTGTACAATAGCGGATAAAGGAACTATATCCGGATTTTCATTGACATCCAGTTTTCGTGCAACAGTAAAATTTCTCTTATGATCATCAATGAAAACAGTATAATTTCTGGTACTGATCTGACGGGTTATGCCAAAATCCATTACTGCCTTTTTGTTATTTTCACGATATTCCAATTGACGTTTTATATCCTCTACCGTACTGTGCCGCCGTTCCTCAAACCATGGTGATAATTTTTTGGCACAGTTTTTACATAGATTTCCGTCATCTAATTTTCGATTTCCCAGTAAACCTATTTTTTCTCCGCAGATATCACAGATTTTCTTATCAAATAATCCCATAGCTTTCCTTTCTTTTCTGCCGCACCAGAATCATGCAATTCTGGTGCGGCAGTATTTTACACTATTCTACAACATCTATTTTGTCAAAATATGTCTTTACGGAGAAGTCCTCCCCATCTGTTTCAGAAGTTTCTTCTTCACTGCCATCAGACTCTGGTTCAAAACACAGTTTTCCATCATCTAATAAACTGAGCCTCATAGTATCACAACTGAAAAGCATAGTTCCAGCCTCATCTCCCGCTGCAGTTTTCAATACCAGAATATTTCCATCCATTTCTCCCTGGAGTTCAGCTCTGCCCTCTTCTCCGCTTTCAATTACGATAAGCTCAGACTTATCTTCCTGAATAGACAACATCATCTCAAATCCGGTCAGTTCAGAATTGACAGGCATCTGCATTCCAAATGCATCCATCAAAGTGCAGATCCATTCTCCTTTGAAATCCTCCATGGTCGGGTTTTCCACCGGTTTGCCTGGTACATATGGCTCATACTCTTCCTTTTCCTGGCTTAGGATCATTGTCGTTCCATCTGCAGTTATCGTTATTTTGCCATCAGCATACTCACATTCTACCGTTTGATCGCTATAAGTCATCAACAATTTATCATTTTCTATTTTCCACTCTGATTGATCTGCCTCTGGTTCTTCCCCACTGTAGGACGTTATGGTTTCCATCTGACCGCCTTCTTTAATATCCACGGTCACTTCCATTCCCATTACTCCTGGATGAAACAAAATGTCTCCACCCATGGAAAGCTCATTTACATACCAGGTTCCAATAACATCCTTTTCTTCAAGTGCATAAGCATTCACGCTCATCAGGCCTGTCATTAAGACTCCAACTGTTCCAGCCACCCACAGTCTCATTTTTTTGTTCATAAAAACATCTCCCTTCTTGTTATTATCGTGTTTTTTGTTATTTTCATTATACGTGAATGCTTTCCTATTTGCACTAGCACTTCTGACAGTAACTGAACTGATCGGGTACATCGAATATTAAGCAACCGCCATATTGACTTGTCTGATTTTTCATCTGCTGCGCCTACGTCAGTCACCGTAGCCACCCAGAATTTAATCCACACAAGAAAAGCCTGTGATACCACCCTTTTCAGGCAGTATCGCAGGCTCACTTTACGCTACGACATAATAAACATTACATGTTTATATTATATATTTATAATGCGGACTTGCCGCGGGTAATTCTTATTCCTCTGTTCCGTACAGAGTGATCAGCTTCTGCAGATACTCGTATCTTGCCTTAGCCTCGGACTGGTTCTTAGCGAACAGTCTGGCAGCTTTCTCAGGATTCTGACGCTGTAAGGAGTTGTAACGAACCTCACCGTTCAGGAATTCCTGATAATCTGTCATATCCGGTGCTTTGGAATCAAGGCTGAACTTGCTTCCCTCAGCAGCTGGATTGAAGCGGAAGTTGTGCCAGTATCCACACTTAACAGCAAGCTCTTCCTCTGTCTGAGCTTTTGACATACCTTTCTTAATACCATGGTTGATACATGGAGCGTATGCAATGATAAGGGATGGTCCCGGATAAGCCTCTGCCTCTGCAATTGCTTTGATAGCCTGGTTGAAGTCAGCTCCCATAGAGATCTGAGCAACATATACATAACCATAGCTCATTGCGATAGAAGCCATATCTTTCTTCTTGGTCTCTTTACCGCCAGCTGCGAACTGTGCGATCGCACCTGTAGGTGTAGACTTGGAAGACTGTCCGCCTGTGTTGGAGTAAACCTCTGTATCGAATACCATAACGTTGATGTCACGTCCGCTTGCGAGAACATGGTCAACACCACCGAATCCGATATCGTAAGCCCATCCGTCACCACCGAAGATCCACTGGGATTTCTTAGCAAGGAAGTCTTTCTGTGTAAGAATGTCTTTTGCTTTGTCGCATCCGCAAGCCTCAAGAGCTGCAACCAGTTTCTCTGTTGCTGCACCGTTGGTAGCACCGCATGCGAAAGTATCCAGCCATTCCTGACCAGCAGCTTTAACGTCTGCATTGTCACCGTTAGCTACAACATCTTCAATTTTTGCTTTCAGGCCATCACGGATAGCTTTCTGAGCAAGAAGCATACCATAACCGAACTCAGCATTATCCTCAAATAAGGAGTTGCCCCATGCAGGACCCTGTCCCTTAGCATTTACGGTATATGGTGTAGAAGGTGAGGAGTTACCCCAGATAGAGGAGCATCCTGTAGCGTTTGCAATGTACATTCTGTCACCAAACAGCTGGGTGATCAGTTTTGCGTAAGGTGTCTCACCACATCCAGCACAAGCTCCTGAGAACTCAAGAAGCGGCTGTTTGAACTGGCTTCCCTTAACAGTTGTCTCTTTGAATTTAGCGATAACGTCTTCTTTAACCGGAAGAGTTACACCGTAATCGAAGTATTTCTGCTCTCCCATGTTTGCTTCAAGGTTTTCCATAGCAAGTGCCTTAGCACCTTTCTTGCCTGGGCAGACGTTCGCACAGGAACCACATCCTGTACAGTCAAGAGCGGATACAGTCATTGTGAACTGATACTCATCTTTCATACCAGTCATTGGTAATGTCTTGATTCCCTCTGGAGCATTTGCAGCCTCTTCAGCTGTAAGAGCTACCGGACGGATAACTGCGTGCGGGCAGACATAAGCACATCTGTTACACTGGATACAGTTCTCCGGATTCCATACAGGGATATTTACAGCGATACCACGTTTCTCGTATGCAGCAGCACCGGATGGTGTAGTACCGTCAACATAATCTTTAAATGCAGATACAGGCAGTGTATTACCTTCCTGAGCATTAACCTTAGCCTGGATGTTGTTAACGAAATCAACAACTTCCTGACGTCCTTCTGTAGCGTGAGTCATATGAAGACCCTCGTCTGCAGCATCTTTCCAGCTCTCTGGAACCTGAATCTCAACAACCTGCTTAGCACCAGCATCGATAGCTGCCCAGTTCTTCTGAACAACATCATCACCTTTACGTCCGTATGTTGCTTTCGCAGCAGCTTTCATAAGCTCGATAGCCTGCTCCTCCGGAATGATTCCGGTAAGTTTGAAGAACGCGGACTGAAGGATTGTATTGATACGTGTTGGTCCCATGCCAGTCTCGATACCGATCTTAACACCGTCGATGGTGTAGAATTTGATACCGTGGTTAGCGATGAATGCCTTAACCTGTCCTGGAAGATGTTTCTCAAGACCTTCCATATCCCATGCACAGTTCAGAAGGAATGTACCGCCGTCAACCAGTTCCTGTACCATGTTATATTTGTTCACATAGGACGGATTGTGGCATGCTACAAAGTTTGCTTTGTGGATCAGGTAGGTAGATTTGATCGGTTTCTTACCAAAACGAAGGTGGGACATTGTAACACCACCTGACTTCTTGGAGTCATAATCAAAGTATGCCTGAGCGTACATATCTGTATTGTCACCGATGATCTTGATGGAGTTCTTGTTAGCACCTACAGTACCATCAGCACCAAGTCCCCAGAACTTACAGTTTGTTGTTCCCTCTGGAGTGGTTACAAGCGGAGCGCCTGTCTCAAGGGAAAGGTTTGTAACATCATCAACGATACCAAGAGTAAATTTCTCTTTCTCAGCATTGTCATAAACAGCTACGATCTGAGCCGGTGTAGTGTCCTTGGAACCAAGTCCGTAACGTCCGGAGAAGATCTTAACGCCGTCAAATTTGCTGTTCTTAAGTGCAGCAACAACATCAAGATACAGAGGCTCGCCCTGAGCTCCTGGCTCTTTTGTTCTGTCCAGAACTGTGATCTGTTTAACTGTCTCAGGAATAGCATCGATAAGAGCCTGTGCACAGAATGGTCTGTAAAGACGAACTTTAACAACACCAACTTTTCTGCCAGCTGCCATTAAGTAGTCGATTGTCTCCTCGATGGTATCATTTACAGAACCCATAGCTACGATAACGTGCTCTGCGTCTGCTGCTCCATAGTAGTTGAACAGCTTGTAATCAGTACCGATCTTAGCGTTAACTTTGTCCATGTACTCCTGTACGACTGCCGGAAGAGCATCGTAGTATGGGTTACATGCTTCTCTTGCCTGGAAGAAGATATCCGGGTTCTGAGCGGAACCTCTCTGACATGGATGGTTCGGATTCAGTGCGTGATCACGGAATGCCTGGATAGCGTCCATATCTGCCATATCTTTCAGGTCTTCATAATCCCATGTCTCAATCTTCTGGATCTCGTGAGATGTACGGAATCCATCGAAGAAGTTGATGAACGGAACTTTTCCCTTGATTGCTGCAAGGTGTGCTACCGGAGTAAGGTCCATAACTTCCTGTACGGAAGACTCACACAGCATTGCGCAACCAGTCTGACGACAGGCCATAACATCGGAATGATCTCCGAAAATGGAAAGTGCGTGGGAAGCAAGTGCACGAGCGGATACGTTGAATACACCCGGAAGCTGCTCACCAGCGATCTTGTAAAGGTTCGGGATCATCAGTAACAGACCCTGGGATGCTGTATAGGTAGTAGTAAGGGCACCAGCTGCAAGAGATCCGTGTACTGCACCAGCTGCACCAGCCTCAGACTGCATCTCTGTTACCTGTACTTCCTGTCCAAAGATGTTCTTTCTTCCCTGGGTTGCCCACTCGTCTGTAGCCTCAGCCATAACAGATGAAGGGGTGATCGGGTAAATTGCAGCTACATCAGAAAAAGCGTATGATGCATGAGCGGCTGCATGGTTACCATCCATGGTTTTCATCTTTCTTGCCATAGTTTGTTTTTCCTCCTTAAAGGTATGATGAAAATAATATTTCTAGACACAATGTGTCTAAAAGTCCATATGACATTATAGCATAATCTTCCAATGATGTCTATTTTGATTTTTGTATATTATCACATACAAAGATTACCAGTAAGCATAAAAAAAGCCAGCCAGATACTCCTTTATGGAGTCTGACCAGCTTTTTAGCATATTACATTTCCGGCATGAGAACTTCCTGAAGGGATTTTCTCTTAAGCATTTCCCACACCCCCTGCTGAATCTCACAGAGTTCTCTGTGCATGTAGCAAGGAAGATGATCTCCTTTTCCATCTGTTGGACACTCATAACCTGAAGCCATACATTCTATAATGAACAAATCCGGGTCAATAGCCTTATATACGTCAAACAGAGTCAGTTCACCAAGTGATTTATTCATGGCATATCCACCATGGACTCCGCGATATCCTTTCACAATACCGGCTTTCTGAAGTTTCTTTAGTATCTTATAGGCAAAGGGAGCGGTAATGGATTCCTTCTCGCAGATTTCATTAACGCTAAGGCGAGTTTCCCCTGACAGTGCCCGAAGAACTCTTGCTGCGTAATCGCACTCTCTTGTAATAAACATGTCTGTACCTTCTCCTTACTGGACACAAATCATACTGATTCTTATATTATGTCCCTTTTCTTCTCTTCCCCTCCCAGTATGTTCAAATTATAGCAATTTTCAACTTCTATTTCAATAGTTTTTTAATTTTTTTAACATTAATTTCACACTATTTTTAGTTATCGACTATTTTTAGACGTTTATTTATTTCCAGGCAGATTTCTTCCGCTGTCCGATTGTCTGTTTTTATAACAAAGTCTGCAGCAGCTTCATACTTGGGACGCCTTGCCTCCATCAATTCTTTTATGTATTCCGGATTCATATTTTTTTCCAGAAGAGGTCTGTTGTGGCTGCCTTTCACTCTTTCGTAAACAGTCTCTGGTTCTGCTGTCAAAAGAACAATCGTTCCATTCTTCTTCATCTCATCTATATTGCACTGACGCATTACAGTTCCTCCGCCACACGATACTACGATATTATCCATGGCAGAAATTTTTTTTACAAGTTCGGTCTCCAGATTCCGAAAATATTCTTCCCCTTTTTTTTCAAAAATTTCTGGAATGCTCATTCCCTGTTCCTGAACAATCTGCTCATCCATCTCAATTTTGTCAAAACCGCATACCTCATGCAGGCAATTCAGGATCATACTTTTACCGGTTCCCATAAAACCGGTAAGATATATCTGTTTCTTCGGCATAATTTTTCCTCCAGTTGAATGCCAGGGAAGCAGCACCGTACACCACCTTTTAGAAAAAACTTCCGGAGCTTTTATTCATTCTGGCATTATATTCAGCCATTATAACAGCGGCTTTTTTTTTTGTAAAGTCTAAGGTTTTTGGATTTTGTAAGTTTTCTCCATGTTTCTGCTGTAAAACAGCCTTTAAACAAGAAATAATTGTTGCAAATTTGCCAGTTTACGATAAAATGAAAATCGGCTATACTTATCATTATATGTGTATTTATAAGGATAACGTTTTAATATAGGAGGAAAATATGATTTCAGCAAACAATATTACTTTGCGAGTTGGAAAGAAAGCTCTTTTCGAAGATGTTAATATCAAATTTACAGAAGGAAACTGCTACGGACTTATTGGCGCCAACGGTGCAGGAAAATCTACATTTCTGAAGATTCTTTCCGGTCAGCTGGAGCCTACCAAGGGCGACATTGTGATCACACCAGGACAACGTCTCTCTTTTTTACAGCAGGATCACTTCAAATATGATGCCTATACAGTTCTCGACACTGTAATTATGGGTAACCTTCGTCTCTATGAGATCATGAAAGAGAAGGAAGCCATTTACGCCAAGGAGGATTTTACCGACGAAGACGGAATCCGTGCCAGCGAGCTTGAAGGTGAATTCGCAGAGATGAACGGATGGGAAGCAGAATCCGATGCTGCTACTCTTCTGAACGGTCTTGGAATTGACACTGAATTCCACTATGCACAGATGGCTGACCTGACCGGTAGCATGAAGGTCAAGGTTCTTCTTGCACAGGCACTTTTCGGAAATCCTGACATTCTGCTGCTGGATGAGCCTACCAACCATCTGGATCTTCCCGCGATTGAGTGGCTTGAAGAATTCCTGATCAATTTTGATAATACTGTTATCGTGGTATCCCATGACCGTTACTTCCTGAACAAGGTTTGTACACAGACTGCTGATATTGATTATGGCAAAATTCAGCTGTACGCTGGTAACTATGATTTCTGGTATGAATCCAGCCAGCTTCTGATCAAGCAGATGAAAGAAGCAAATAAGAAAAAAGAAGAGAAGATCAAAGAGCTCCAGGAATTTATTTCCCGATTCAGTGCTAACGCTTCCAAGTCCAAGCAGGCAACCTCCCGTAAGAGAGCCCTTGAGAAAATCCAGCTGGATGACATGCGTCCTTCCAGCCGTAAATATCCATACATTGATTTCCGCCCGAACCGTGAAATTGGAAATGAAGTTCTCATGGTCGAAAATCTTTCCAAAACAATTGATGGCGTGAAGGTTCTGGATAACATTTCCTTCACTCTTGGACGTGAGGACAAGGTTGCTTTCGTTGGTGCCAATGAGCAGGCGATCACTACTTTCTTCAAGATCATCACTGGAGAAATGGAACCGGATGAAGGTAATTACAAATGGGGAATCACTACCACCCAGGCTTATTTTCCCAAAGACAATACTCAGGAATTCGATAACGATCTTACGATCACAGACTGGCTGACACAGTATTCTGAGATCAAGGACGCCACTTATGTGCGTGGTTTCCTTGGACGTATGCTCTTCCCTGGTGAGGATGGTGTGAAACGTGTCCGCGTACTTTCCGGTGGCGAGAAGGTTCGCTGCCTTCTTTCCAAAATGATGATTTCCGGTGCCAACATCCTGATTCTGGATGAGCCTACCAACCATCTGGACATGGAGTCCATCACTGCATTGAACAATGGTCTGATCAAGTTCCCGGGGGTAATTCTTTTCACCTCTCATGATCATCAGTTTGTTCAGACAACTGCAAACCGTATTATGGAAATCCTTCCAAATGGTACTATGATTGACAAGATCACTACTTATGACGAATATCTTGCAAGTGATGAGATGGCTAAAAAGCGCCATGTCTTTGAGATTACTGAAGAAGACGCTCAGGATAATTAAAACGCGTTTGAAAAGTCTTTCCGCAAGATATACGACGCAAATTTTCCAAACACATTCTTAAAAAGCTCCTCCTGTCAAATCAACTGACAGGAGGAGCTTTTCGCAGATATTGCTGTTTGCTTTTCTAGAGCATGTTTGAAAATGGGTTCAGGGTTTATTTACTGTTTCCTGCATATCCGCTTACCTTGATATAATCAGACGGATAGTAATAAGTTACATTGCCTTTCTTCGTGGTCAGAACACCTGTATAAGATCTTCCGGCAGAGCTCTGTGGAATCAGCATAAAATGATACTTGGTGCTTCCATTGGTAGTCAGATATTTTCTCTTATAGAGTTTGCCGCCCTTCTTATTGGTGTAGCGTCTGAATGCCACATACTTGGACTTGAAGCTGTAATTTTCATAAGAGGTTGTGTTTAATCTGCGATTAATGTTAGCACCCTTTTTAGCCGCAACAATTAATGGTAAAGTAGAAAGATTGCTTCCGGTTCTTGTCATCTTGATCCACTGACCTTTCTTGATGGTCCTTGTGTTCTTCAATGGACTGTGACTGGAACTCTGGTATGCTGCTGTAATCTTGCTCTTGGCATTCGGTGAGGTAATTTTCACGCTAAGCTTCACAGAACCTGATGTAACCTTAAGGCAGGCGATCATTCCCTGATTGGAAGAGGTGCTGCTCTTAATGTATGTGTTGTTAATGATCTGGCCGGAATCTGTTCTGGCGCCCTTCAAAGCTTCTGCTTCTCCGCCATATGCATATACAATATCATATCTGGTGCCGGAACTCTGCGGCTGAATGCGGTAACTGTAATTCGTAATCGCATTTGACTGAATATTGGTATTCAATAAATGAATACATCTGCCTGCTTTTACTGTGATCGGTTTAAACGATTTAGTTGCCGCTGATACCGGCAAGGTACAAAGCATGGTCATAGCAGCCGCTGCGACCCCGATCAATAGTTTCTTAAACTTCTTTCCTTCTCTCATAAATCCTCCTTGCTGCTCGTCTGGCGAGCTTAATATAATACATTTGCTGGTGGCTTTTGCTTACCGAACCCTTATCAGGAACACTTTATCATTTGTTTCTGATTCGCACTGCCGACTGTGCCAGAGTGTGTTTGAAAAAGGCATTTGACATATAGCAGCATGCAGTGTTTTCTTTATAAATATTTTAGCATATTTCGCTTTGTTTTCTGTAAAATATATGTTTCTTACTCTTCTGCTGTGATTGCAGCCAGTTTGCCGCCTGTCACTTTCAGAAGATCCGCTACCGGCACTTTCAAGGTCAGGCCGATTCTCCCCCCGCTTACATAAATTTCCTGAAAATTTCCTGCCGAAGCATCAAAAACCGTGGGAAAAGGTTTCTTCATTCCAATAGGGCTGCAGCCACCGCGAACATAGCCTGTGATCTTCGTAATATCTTTCACATGGATCATATCCACAGCCTTCTCTCCTACAGCCTTGGCAGCCGCTTTCCGGTCCACTTCTTTCTCGATCGGAACTACAAATACATAATATTCGCCGCTTTTCCCTTCCATCACAAGCGTTTTAAAGGACTGCTCATAAGGCGCTCCTGTAATATCCGCACAATGGATTCCATCAATAAATTCATCACATTCATAGGCAAGTGTTTCATACTTTACCTTCTGTCTGTCCAGCATTCGCATTGCATTTGTCTTTGCTTCTTTTGCCATTTCGGGTCAACCTCCTGTAATGTATTGGCATAGTAAAGTTTTACCATAGAATTATGTTTTCGTCAATGGAATCTGTCGGGCTGATTTTGCCCCGAAAAAAGGAGGGCCAGGGCTTATCAAAAAGTCCTGGCAAGTATGAAAAAGAAAATATGATCTATACGATTAAAAAGGTTATCGCCTTTGTTTGATTATTAATATACCTGAAATCTGTGATGAAATTGTGAGGGAGATTTGATGGGTTTGTGAAAATTTCTGTGAATAGAAGTCAGATTTTAGCATCCACATTATATGATATGAGTGTCAAAAGGTCTTTTGACACTCATTTGATACCCGGATTGCTACGCAGCTACGCTGCTCCCGCAATCCTCCAAATATTCGAAATCCGCTGATTTACTGCGTAAATCGCTACTTTCTCATATTTGGCGTGTCCCAAGCTCAAAAGCCTTATCGTGCAAGCACGAACAGCTTTTTGACCTTTTGACACTGGTATCATTATATATATGCATTCAGAATTCCACTCTCATTTTGCCCACGCGAAATTGTTTGTGTGGGCATGACGCAGGCAGAGCCTGCGTGTTGACTTTGCGGATAAAAAATGAGCACCCTGTATTTTGTACAGAATGCCCAATTTCATTGCTGCATAGCAATTATAGTTTATTCAATTATTAGAACTTACCAGCCTTAGCAGCTTCCTCAACAGAAACAGCTACAGCAACAGTAGCACCAACCATCGGGTTGTTACCCATTCCGATAAGACCCATCATCTCAACGTGAGCCGGTACGGAAGAGGATCCAGCGAACTGTGCATCAGAGTGCATACGTCCCATAGTATCTGTCATACCGTAGGAAGCAGGACCTGCTGCCATGTTGTCTGGGTGAAGAGTACGTCCTGTACCACCGCCGGAAGCAACGGAGAAGTATTTTTTACCCTGCTCGATACATTCTTTCTTGTATGTACCTGCAACCGGATGCTGGAAACGAGTCGGGTTAGTGGAGTTACCAGTGATGGAAACACCAACGTTCTCGTGATGCATGATAGCAACACCTTCCTGAACATCATCTGCACCGTAGCATTTTACAGTAGCACGAAGTCCGTTTGAATATGGTTTCTCATAGATTACGTTTAATTTAGCTTCTTTGTAATCGTATTTTGTCTCAACAAATGTGAATCCGTTGATACGAGAAATGATCTGGGCAGCATCTTTTCCAAGTCCGTTCAGGATAACACGTAATGGTTTCTGACGTACTTTGTTTGCTTTCTCAGCGATACCGATAGCACCCTCAGCAGCTGCGAAAGACTCATGTCCTGCTAAGAAGCAGAAGCACTCTGTCTCTTCCTCAAGGAGCATTTTACCAAGATTTCCATGTCCAAGACCTACTTTTCTGTGGTCAGCAACAGATCCAGGAATACAGAAAGCCTGAAGTCCTTCTCCGATAGCTGCAGCAGCGTCAGCAGCTCTCTTGCAACCTTTCTTGATTGCGATTGCAGCACCTACTGTGTAAGCCCATGCAGCATTCTCAAAGCAGATCGGCTGAATTTTCTTAACCTGGTCATATACATCAAGACCAGCGTCTTTTGTGATTTTCTCAGCTTCTTCGATAGAGCTGATTCCATAGCTATTTAATACAGAATTGATCTGAGCAATTCTTCTCTCATATCCTTCAAATAATGCCATTTCTGTTCGTCTCCTTTCGCTTGTGGCTTACTCTTTTCTTGGGTCAATAATCTTAACAGCATCAGCTACACGGCCATACTGACCTTTTGCCTTCTCCCATGCAGTGTTAGGATCATCACCTTTTTTGATAAAGTCAGTCATTTTTCCAAGAGAAACGAACTGATATCCGATTACTTCGTTGTCTTCGTCAAGAGCAATACCTGTTACATAGCCCTCTGCCATTTCCAGGTAACGAACTCCTTTTTCCTTGGTAGCGTACATTGTACCAACCTGGGAACGAAGGCCTTTACCAAGGTCCTCAAGACCTGCACCAACAGCAAGACCGTCATCAGAGAAAGCACTCTGAGTACGTCCGTAAACGATCTGAAGGAACAGTTCTCTCATTGCTGTATTGATTGCATCACAGACAAGGTCTGTATTTAATGCTTCAAGAATTGTCTTACCCTGAAGAACCTCTGCTGCCATAGCTGCAGAATGTGTCATACCGGAGCATCCGATTGTCTCAATAAGGGCTTCCTCGATTACACCATTCTTAACATTTAAGGACAGTTTACAGGCACCCTGCTGAGGAGCACACCAGCCTACACCATGTGTAAAACCAGAGATATCTTCAATTTTCTTTGCATGGACCCACTGGCCTTCTTCCGGGATCGGAGCTGGCTCATGTTTTGCACCCTTAGCTACTGGGCACATGTTTTCAACTTCAGTAGTGTAAATCATTTTAAGACTCCTTTCAGTGTTGATTACTTAATCGTTGTTAAAGACCTAACAACCTAGTGTTATTTTCTCACAAAATCCTTCATTCGTCTAGTCATATTTTGCAAAATTTACGAAAAAATTGTCGGTACCATTTATTGAACTTGTCTTGTAGAAATTTTATTTTCATGATAAACTACATAAGAACATTCCGATCACAGCTGCCGCCCGGAACTTTCATAGCCAAAAGTATCCAGCAATACTCTATATTCAGAACAGGAGGACTTACATAGATATGTCATTGCAAACTTCAACTTCTTTTATGCCCGAAAAACTGAGAATCCTAAGCGGAAGTGCCCTGAAGATACTGGCTATGGCGATTATGCTGATCGACCATACCGCTTCTTTCCTTCTGCGTCACTACCCGCCAGCCATTGCGCCCTGGTTTCAAATAGGCAGCACCACTTATTCCCTATACCGGGTAATGCGTGACGTGGGGCGTGCAGCTTTCCCTATTTTCTGTTTCCTGCTTGTGGAAGGATTTCTTCACACCCATAACCGCTTTAAATATGGAAGAAATCTTCTGATTTTCGCCTGTATTTCAGAAATTCCATGGAATTTTGCACAAAATGGCACTCTGCTGTATCCAGATAAGCAGAACGTTTTTTTCACCTTATTTCTGGGATATCTTGCATTCTGCCTGGTCGAACACTTTGAAAAAAATGCTTCCATGCAGCTTGTCTGCATGTTGTTGCTTCTTGCAGTCTCCTATTTTCTCAAAGCAGATTACGGATATAAAGGCTTTGTATTTCTCCTGATCATGTACTGGCTGCATCAGCACAAACCTGCACAGGCAGTTATTGGAAGCTGCTGGCTGATCTATGAATGGAAGGCTTGCTTTGCTTTTATTCCTTTGAATATGTACAATGAAAAACGGGGATTTATTCAGAGGAAATGGGTAAAATACCTCTTCTATGCTTTTTATCCGGTACATATTGCTATACTGACCGTAATCCGCAAGATGTGGTTTGGAATTTAGAACAGCTATGATATAAAAATCATTTATGGACATGTCCAGAAAAAACGGCTTGACAGAATTCATTTTCTGCCAAGCCATTTTATTATACTAGAGCCTGTTTGAAAAATCATTCCCGCAATCTGCACGCCCCACTTTGCGGGAGATTTCACCCGAATTCGGTTGCCGTAGCCCGCTACGGCGCCCTCATCCGGGCGAAATCTCCCACAAATTGTGACGCACATCTTGCAGAAAGCCTTTTTCAAACACGCTCTAGTTTAATTCTTTGTTACAATCTCGTCTTTATTCTTATAAATGCTGTTTGCCGGAACGCATCCACGTACTGGAGAAAGCGGATAAATGTTAGTGTTTCTTCCAATCACAGTTCCCGGATTCAGAACCGAACCACAGCCAACTTCTACATGATCTGCCAGCATGGCACCAAACTTCTTAAGTCCTGTCTCAATCTTCTCCTCGCCGTCTTTTACAACAACCAGTTTCTTGTCTGACTTTACATTGGAGCAGATGGAACCTGCACCCATATGGGATTTGTAACCCAGTACAGCGTCTCCTACATAATTGTAATGGGGAACCTGCACATTGTTAAAAAGGACTACATTCTTAAGCTCTGTGGAGTTTCCCACTACACAGCCCTCTCCTACAAGAGCTTTGCCGCGGATAAATGCACAGTGGCGCACTTCTGTATTCTTGCCGATGATGGCTGGTCCGTTAATGCAGGCGGTAGGTGCAACCTTGGCAGATTTCGCAATCCAGATACCCCCCTCCAGATAGTCATATTCCTCTGGATCCAATGTTTTTCCCAATTTCACAATGAAATCACCAATCTCCGGAAGAACTTCCCACGGATAGGTTTTCCCCTGGAAAAGCTCTCCTGCGATGGTCTGGGTCATATCCAGCATGTTTGCGATGGTAAAATCTTTTAACATAATACATCCTCCTCATATAAATCTAATTTAATGAATGATTTCCTTTATTCCCAAATCTGTATCAGAGCGTGTTATGCCTTTTTTCACAGCAGTTTCACGCTCCGGCTTCTTATAAAACTGCGCAGCTGCATCAAAAAACTGCCTCAGCGCATACTGAAAATGACTGTCCTCCACCTGTTTGGTACGAATCCTTACAAAGTGCTCCAGCTTATCCATATATTCCTGCTCTGTAATAGATCCCTCTGCTACATAGGTAAGTCCCTTCTCCCAGCTGGCAGTCAGTTCCGGGTTCAGAAGCTGACGGATAGAACAGTTTACCACATCATAAATCATTTCCCCCTGAAGGGTAGGTGTGATTACCTGGGTTTTCTTATTCAGAGACAGATATCTGATATTAAACAGCTTCTTCAAAATCTCTGCTCTGGTGGCGCTGGTACCAATTCCGCTTCCCTTGATCTGTGAACGAAGATCCTCATCCTCGATCAGCTGGCCTGCATTCTCCATTGCCAGGATCATAGAACCGGAATTGTATCGTTTCGGTGGAGATGTCTCTCCTTCCTTGATACCAAGACCATTTATGTTTAGTATATCACCCTTTTTCAGTTTCTGCAATGCAGCTAACAAAGCTTCGTCGCAGGAAACCTCACCTTCTCCTTCACTTTCGGGAGTTTTTCCGGAAGCTTCTGCCATACTCTTTTTTGCAAAAGAATTTGCAGCAATCTTCAGATACCCTTCACTAAGCAAAACTTTAAAAGAAGAAAAGAAAGATTCATTCTCCATTTTCGTCACAAGGCTTACCTTCTGATAAACAGCCGGTGGATAAAAAATGCTTAAAAATCGTCTCACAATCGTCTCATACACCCGCTGTGCTGTCAGAGAAAGTCCCTTTAGTGCGCCAAGTCCCTGGCCAGTAGGAATAATAGCATAATGGTCTGTAATCTGTTTGTCATTGGTGTAACGTGTCTTCGCGATATTTTTGTATGCGCCAAGCTCTAACGCACCTTGCGCAGCTTCCCCGGCCTGAGGATAATTCCGAAGCCCGGAAATATTCTTATAAATCTCCTTTGCCACAGCTGTCGATAAAACTCTGGCATCTGTTCTGGGATATGTGACCAGTTTCTTTTCATAAAGATCCTGCACAATGGAAAGAGTCTCATCCGGACTGATCTTGAACAGTTTGGAACAGACATTCTGAAGCTCTGCCAGATTAAACAGAAGAGGCGGATTCTTATTTTCCTTCTTTCGCTCAATCTTCTCCACCGTACATATAAGAGGCTGCTGTGTACTTAATTCACAGATCAGCTTCTGGGCATCTTCTTTTTTCTTAAAACCATTTTCTTTATATAAAACAGGGGACTGGAAATAGCGGCTGCCTTCTACAGCTCTCCACTCTCCTTCAAAGCTTTCTCCTTCAAGAGCAATGCTGCTCACAACTCTGTAAAAAGGTGTTTTCACAAATGCGCGGATTTCCCGCTCGCGGCGAACTACCATCCCAAGGACACAGGTCATAACCCGTCCAACGGAAATTGCCTGGTATTTGCCTCCAAGATAATTGGTTACGCTGTTTCCATAACGCAAAGTCAGTACACGTGAGAAATTAATTCCCATCAGATAATCTTCTTTTGCCCGAAGATAGGCGGCTGCGGCAAGGTTATCATATTCTGAGATGTCCTTTGCCTCACGGATTCCCCGAAGAATCTCTTCTTCAGTCTGGGAGTCGATCCACACACGCTTCTGCGTCCTGTCCTTCACTCCCGCCATCTGTGCTACCAGGCGGTAAATATATTCACCTTCACGCCCAGAGTCGGTACACACATAAATGGTATCAATATCAGGTCTGTTTAAAAGCCCTTTCACGATCTGGAACTGTTTTTCCACGCCAGGTATCACTTCGTATTTAAAATCATGCGGCAAAAAAGGCAGGGTATCTAAACTCCACCTTTTGTATTTCATATCATATTTCTCAGGATAGCTCATGGTGACCAGATGTCCCACACACCAGGTCACCACGCAGGTATCAGACTCGATATAGCCATCCCGTCTTTGTCCGCCAGATTTTAAAGCTTTCGCAAATTCCTGAGCCACGCTGGGCTTCTCTGCTATGTATAAAGCTTTTGACATATTATTTATCTGCGCTCATCTTTCTTAATGGCCATGCCAGTAAAAGAGCACCTCCCACCATATTTCCAATGGTTACGATCAGCATACTCTTCAGCATGAGACCAACGGAAAGGCCATCTACCAGACCAAGGCTTACTACAAAAATTCCCATGTTTGCAATGCAGTGCTCAAATCCGCTGAAAACGAATGCAGAGATACACATTACGATCATAAGGAATTTACCGGTTTCACTTTTCAGCTTAATTCCGCAGAGTACACCAAGACATACGAAGAAGTTACACAAAATTGCACGCATGAACATCTGTCCCATAGGGATCGTCAGCTTGTTGTTAATAAAGCCTGCGAAATAATCTGCTGAGCCGGATGCACCTGCTCCTACAAAAAGAAGTGCCATAATTGCACATCCAACGAAATTGCCAAGGTAGCTTACCAGCCATACCTTGCCTGCAGCCCCCCAGGATACACTCTTGTCGAAGGCGCCGAATGCCATTACCATGTTATTACCGGTAAACAGCTCGCCGCCAACCAGGCTGATCAGAAGAACAGCAATGGAGAACACTACAGCTCCAAGAAACTTGCCCCAGGCAGGATCTGATCCTGAAAATACACTTCCTATAACATTGCTGTAAATAACTGCCACATCAATAAAGAAACCAGCCATTACAGCCCGAAGAAAGTACTTCAGGAAATTGCCGTTCAGCAGCCCGATTTTGTTTTTGGCTGCGTTTGAAAGTTTTTGCACATCTTCATAGTTCATAAAAAACACCTCCGTATTGTTTTTTACAATTATAACACTTTGATGTATTTTTCACAATAGAAGTTGATAATTTTTTATCAATTAGGAACTATTTCACAAAAACGAGATGTTTCTTTTGTAAATTAATTACCCGTCCAATCACAGCACAGGGAAGCGACAGAGAAGACAGTCGACTAATTGCCCTGTCCGCATCCTGAGAATCTATACTCAGGAGAAGCCCTCCGGAAGTCTGCGGGTCAAATACTATATCCTCACGGGCAGCAAGCTCTGCTTCATTTATGATGGTTTCACTTCTGCCTGTTTCATTTTCCACAGCTTCACACCTGGTCTTTTCCAGCCAGAAATTCTCACTGCTTTCCCCACTGTGATTCTTCCATGAAAACTCGCACTCTCCCCCTGCAAATTCCCGATTGCGGTATGCACCTGCAGGAATAAATCCCATAGAAGCATAGTCAAGTGCTCCTTTCATAATCGGCAGGGAACCAAGAGAAATACAAAGGGTCTTCCCACTTCCCTTCGCCATTTCCAGGGCATGTCCGGCAAGACCAAAACCTGTTACATCCGTGCAGGCATGAATCTGCAGATCTGCCACTTTATCTCTGGCATACCTATTCAAAGTCGCCATCACAGAAGCTGCATAGGCAGTCTCTTCCCCAGATGCCATCTCTCCTTTCACTGCGGTAGAAAGAATTCCGGTTCCAAGAGGCTTGGTAAGAATCAGAACATCTCCGGTCTCTGCTCCAATATTTTTCCACATTGAGGCAGGGTTTACAAATCCGGTAACGCACAAGCCATATTTCGGCTCATCGTCCTGAATCGTGTGTCCTCCCGCAAGAGAAGCACCAGCCTCCATTACCTTGTCTGCACCTCCTCGCAGAATCTCGCCCAGAATCTCCGGATCAAGACAATTAGGAAAGGCCGCAATATTCAATGCCAGCTTAGGCTCTCCACCCATAGCATACACATCACTTAACGCATTTGCCGCTGCAATCTGTCCGAAAGTATAAGGGTCGTCCACGATCGGTGTAAAAAAATCCACGGTCTGGATCATGGCCAGATCATCAGATATACGATATACAGCAGCATCGTCGGAAGATTCCGTTCCGACCAGTAAATTCGAATCATAAAACTTCGGCAGCTTACCCAGAACCTGGGCAAGGGTCCCCGGACCTACTTTCGCCGCTCAGCCAGATGTATGAGAATACTGGGTAAGGCGGATTCGCTCTCTGTCACTCATGGACTCACCTCCTGTCATTTCTAGAGCGTGTTTGAAAAAGGCTTTCTGTAAGATGTGCGTCACATTTTGTGGGAGATTTCGCCCGGATGAGGGCGCCGTAGCGGGCTACGGCAACCGAATTCGGGTGAAATCTCCCGCAAAGTGGGGCGTGCATATTGCGGGAATGATTTTTCAAACAGGCTCTAACGTGCTATCTATTTTAACATGAATCTCCCCTATCGTAAACGGTCAGTTTTTTATTTTAGTTGTTTATCTGTTACTATTCTTGAAAAAGGTGCAAGATGTACGTCACAATTTGCGGGAGATTTCGCCTGGATGAATGCGCCGTAATGGGCTACGGCAGACGAATTCGAGTGAAATCTACCACAAAGTGGGGCGTGCAGATTGCCGACTATCCCCAAAAAGGGAGAATGCCACCACATCCGGCAGCATTCTCCCTGCATTTATTCACTCTTCAATTTATTTCGCCTGGATATATCCCTGCGCCTTCAATGTCTCTGCACAAAGAACAGCACCGCCTGCAGCACCTCTTACAGTGTTGTGGGAAAGTCCAATGAACTTCCAATCGTAAACAGTATCCTCGCGAAGTCTTCCGATTGATACGCCCATTCCGTTCTCGAAGTTCACATCCTCTGTAACCTGTGGACGATTATCCTCCTCAAGATACTGAATGAACTGCTTCGGTGCGCTTGGAAGATTCAGTTCCTGAGGAACTCCCTTGAACTCTACAAGTGCTTTTACAAGCTGCTCTTTCGTAGGTTTCTTTCTGAATTTTACAAATGCAGCTGCAGTGTGTCCATTCAGGATCGGCACACGAACGCACTGACATGTGATAACAGGCTCTTTCGCCGGAACAATCACGCCGTCCTCAACTTTACCCCAGATACGAAGTGGCTCTTTCTCGCTCTTTTCTTCCTCGCCACCAATATATGGAATGATGTTATGCTCCATTTCCGGCCAGTCCTTAAATGTTTTTCCAGCTCCGGAAATTGCCTGATATGTAGTAGCAACTACTTCATATGGCTCAAATTCTTTCCATGCAGTAAGTGCAGGTGCATAGCTCTGAATAGAACAGTTTGGCTTAACAGCGATGAAACCTCTCTTTGTTCCCAGACGCTCTTTCTGATGTTTGATAACTTCGAAATGCTCTGGATTGATTTCCGGAATTACCATCGGCACATCAGGTGTCCATCTGTGAGCGCTGTTGTTGGAAACAACTGGTGTCTCAGTCTTGGCATATGCTTCCTCGATGGCTTTAATCTCGTCCTTGGACATATCTACAGCAGAGAATACAAAGTCAACAGTTGACGCAACCTTCTCTACCTCATTTACATTCATAACAACAAGCTTTTTCACTGCTTCCGGCATTGGAGTATCCATTTTCCATCTGCCTCCTACAGCGTCCTCGTAAGTCTTTCCAGCACTTCTCGGGCTTGCTGCAACAGTTACAACTTCAAACCATGGATGATTCTCTAACAGGGAAATAAATCTCTGACCCACCATTCCGGTAGCACCTAAAATACCAACTCTAAGCTTTTCACTCATAATATTCTCTCCTCATTCTTTCCTCTGCGTACATGTGTATTTCTATGACATACTATACCATGTTCTGAGAAAATGCAAGTACTTTCTTAAATTTTATCATATTAAAGCAATAAATTTATCTGATTTACCAAAAAAATCCTGTAAAACAAGATTCTTTCGTTACTTTCCACCGAACTGCCCAGAGCATGTTTGAAAAAGGCTTTCTGCAGGATGTGTCCTCTTTTCAGTTCGCTTCCAGATACTTTTTATTTCCTGCAATTACCTGCTCCATCACATCCGGGCCGGGAGCTCCAAGAGTCATACGTTTCTCCACACAGGTCTTCATGCTGATAGCCTCATAAATATCCTGTTCAAACACAGGACTGATTTCTTTATACTCTTCAAGGGACAGTTCATCCAGGGAAATTCCCTTGTCAATACATTTTAGAACCAACTGCCCAACGATTCCATGCGCATCACGGAAAGGCACGCCATGATTTACCAGGTAATCTGCCGCATCAGTAGCATTGGTAAAGCCATTCTTTGCGCTTGCTTCCATGTTCGCCTTGTTAAACTGCATGGTGGATATCATGCCGGTAAAAAGAGCCAGACAACCTTTCACAGTATCAATAGCATCAAATGTAAGTTCCTTATCCTCCTGCATATCCTTATTGTATGCCAGCGGAATTCCCTTCATGGTAGTAAGAATTGATGTCAGTGCTCCATAAACACGTCCTGTTTTTCCTCTTACCAGCTCAGCAATATCCGGGTTCTTCTTCTGAGGCATAATACTGCTTCCGGTACTGTATGCATCATCGATTTCCACAAAACGGTACTCATTGGAATTCCAGAGAATAATCTCCTCGGAAAAACGGCTGAGATGCATCATAACCGTAGAAAGTGCGGACAACAGTTCAATCACATAATCTCTGTCAGATACAGAGTCCATGCTGTTTCTGGTTGGCTCATCAAAGTCCAGAAGCTGTGCGGTGTATTCTCTGTCCAGCGGATAGGTAGTTCCTGCAAGAGCTCCCGCGCCTAGAGGACAGGTGTTCATTCTCTTGCGGATATCAAACAGACGTCCTCTGTCACGGCGGAACATTTCAAAATATGCTCCCACATGATGCGCCAGCGTAACTGGCTGGGCTTTCTGGAGATGGGTAAAGCCGGGCATATACGTATGCACATTCTCTTCCATAATCTTCTGAAGAGCCTCAAGCAGTGATTTTACTTCCTGGTCAATCTCATCGATCTCATCACGCACATAAAGCTTCATGTCCAGTGCAACCTGGTCATTACGGCTTCTTCCCGTGTGAAGCTTCTTACCCGGATCACCAATACGGTCGATCAGGTTTGCCTCTACAAAACTGTGGATATCCTCATATTCTGATGTGATTGCAAGTCTGCCTGCTTTCACATCTGCCAGGATTCCCTCCAGTCCTTCTAATATCTGATCTCTCTCTTTCTCTGTCAGAATCCCCTGTTTTGCAAGCATCTTTACATGTGCCTTACTGCCACGGATGTCCTGTTCATAAAATTTCTGGTCAAATGAAATGGATGCATTAAAATTATAAACCAGTTTATCGGTTTCCTTAGTGAAGCGTCCGCCCCAAAGCTGTGCCATAATATTTTCCCTCATTTCCTGCAAAGTTCCACGAATTTTTCAATATTTTTATTCCAAAAGCAAGATGCTTAAGAATTTTACAGAAATACACTTTGAAGTATTATAGGAACCTTACAAATTCTTTCTAACTTTACTACAATCAAGTGCTAGTTTATCACACTTTCTGCTAATTGCAAAGAGTCTTTCATTATGATTTTCGCTATACATTACTGCATCAAACCGTTTTGCAATGCACAAAATTCATGCAAGTGCATGACTCTGCACTATTGTTTGCAAAATATCGGATGGTTTCACTGACAGTCCATGCAGCTCTGTTGTTTCTGCTTTTCCCGCTCCATGCTCTCCCGCTTAGAAAACACACACCCGCAATAATTCTGCCGATACAGCCCATATTCATGGGAAAGTTCTATAGACCGCTTATATCCGTTCTTTTTCTTGAAATCAGACGGAAGATGCTCCACTTTATAGATTTGTGCAAGTTCCTGGCCTATCTCATTGATCTTTCCTGCATTTTTTAAAGGACTGATGGAAAGTGTTGTGGTAAAATAATCATATCCGCCCTCCTGAGCCAGCTTTGCTGCTGCCTCCATTCGAAGCCGATAACATTTGAAACACCGTTCTCCTCCCTCCGGTACATCCTCCAGCCCTTTTGCCATGACATAAAAATCCTCTGGTCTATACGCGCCTTCCACCAGATCGACTGGATGAAGAAACTCCATCTCGCTGATCAGCCTGCGGATTTCTGCCACCCGCTTCTCATATTCCTCCTTGGGAGAAATATTGGGATTATAAAAAAATACTGTAACAGAAAAAAACCTGGAAAGATATTCCAGGACATAACTGCTGCAGGGCGCACAGCATGCATGAAGAAAAAGTCTGGGAACCTTTCCTTCTTTCTCATGCTGTTCGATTAATTTTTCAAGCTCTTTTTGGTAATTTACATTTGCCAATTCTCTCACCCATTCTTACAATCGTTTCATATCCATTTTCAGAATTCTCTATCAAATCAGAATCCAGCCTTACCTTTCCATGCTGAAGAAGCAGGACAATGGTAGAACCTCCGAATTCAAAATAACCTTTTTCTTCACCCTTTTTCACTTCACAGGCACCAGGTTTCAGATTGGTAATTTTCCCCACCATCATAGCTCCGACTTCCATCATAGCAATGGTTCCAAACTGCTCTGTTTTTAACAGGCAATACTCTCTGGTATTCTCATGATAAATCTGGCATACGTCATTAGCAGCAGGATTTACCGTATGAAAAACACCGGGGATCTTTACATCCGGAGATTTCTCTCCATCTGCCACATAGCAGTAATGGTGATAATCATCGACTGTCAGCCTGAGGATCACTGCATAACCGCCAAGATACCGCTTTGCCAGCTTTTTATTCTTCAGCAGGCGTTCCAGAGTATACAGAGTATCTTTTATATAAAATCTGGAATCACTGCCAATACGGCTCACGGTAACCTTTCCGTCACAAGGACTGACCAGTACGCTGTCATCCGCTGCTACAGGCCGCTGCCCCTCTTTAAGCCTGCGGGTAAAAAAGTCGTTATAGGAAGCAAACTCCTGTCTGGTGCAGCTGGAAAGATCAATGTGATTGCGCTCCACAAATCCAGGAATCATCCTCGCAGAAAGCCTGGTATTCAAAAACCAGCCGCCCAGTCTGGTAACAAAAGGCTGTATTATGATCTTCAGGCAAAGACGTCCGCCCCAGTCATTATACAGATGGCGCAAAAATTTATCCTGTCTGTTCTCCTCTATTGTGATGTTGCCTTTTCTGTCTATATATTTCATAATACCTCCCCTGCATTTGCTATAAAAGTTCCCGATGGCATCCACAAAAGAGCCATGCCTGCATAAGCGAATTCATGGATATCGTCTGGCGACAGCCCGGATTACGAATGCAGCCGGCAGCTGCAGGAGCGCAACAGGCGCCAGACAGCTGACTTTCATATATGGTGAATATCCGTTTTATAACAGATGAAACATCATGGAAAGCGCCAGTGCCACAAGGGCAACCAGAAGGATCACCATTGGATTCTGAGGTTTTTTCACCTTAAAATCACTGATAAACAGCACTCCGACTACTACCACTGCCACATGGATCACCAGAAGGAAATTTTTCCCGCATCCTCTTCTCAGCAGATAAAGGAACGGAAGGATGATCGCCATCGAAGTGATTGGCAGACCTTGGTAATAGTGACGAAGCTCGGAGGTCTCGTTCTGTCTCTTCTCTTCCATTACGTTAAAGTAACCCAGACGGATTACAGAAGCTACACAATACAGGCAGAGAATGATCACTCCTGGGATATGGTTCATTCCCAGACAATAACAGATCATTGCCGGAAACACACCAAAACATACCACATCACACAGGGAATCGATCTGAATTCCAAATTTCTTCTCATCCTCTGTACGGTTCTTCTTTGTACGGGCGATTTTCCCGTCAAACATATCACAAAGTCCGGACAGTGCCAGACACAAAATTGCAACTTTGAAGTCTCCCTCCAGTGCTCTTGTCATTCCAAATACGGAAACAGCGAGACTGATGTATGTAAGCACCACCGTATAATCATAAAATCCAAGCATATCCTGTTTCTCCTTTTTCAAACGTTCTTCCTTCATTGCAGTTAATTACATCCTTTGTATCTCTTCGTTTTTTCTTCCAATGGTAAGATGTGCCACACAGGTCATAAGTGCACTGATCAGCATCTGTCCGTAATAGGAAATCCCACGGCTGAGCAGCATAGATGGCAGCAAAAGCGGTCCAAATACGGGCACAAACATCACCATATATAAAGTCTCGCTGATTCCCATGCCTCCCGGAAGAGGAAGCATATCCACAGATACGGAAATCACCGCCTGTAAAATAGTAACGGTCAGGATTCCATACTCATGGAGTCCCAAAGCGCGGTACACCCAGTAAGTGACCGTAAACAGAATACACCTCTGCACAAATGTAATGATAAATACATTCAGTATGATCCGCTTATGGCTGGCCCAGAAGGCTGCCGTTGCGTGATACTGGTCCATGGAAGCCTCCAGCTTCTCAAGCCTTGCTTTTTTTGGCTTCAGAATCCGGACATGCTCAATGATCTTCAGACCTTTTACCATGATCCATTTCGCAAGGCCTGGGGCAAACACCAATATCATCATAAAGGTAACACAGAACACGTTCAGACCCACGCCTAGATAAAACACCCACATATAGTCCCCAAGATAGCCTCTCAGGAAATCACCGCCCAGAAAACAGATCAGAACACCGATCACTACAAGAACTGCCTTGTAGGTGATGGTAACGATCATCAAAACCAGAGTGGTTACCGGAATAGGCAGTTTATCTTTTTTCATGTAAAAGATCTGCATGGGCTGTCCGCCTGATGCAGACGGAGTAATACAGCTGAAAAAAAATCCAACAAAGGAATACAGTGCACAATGAGTCATTTTCACACTGGCTCCAAGTGTTTTCATCATATAAAAAATGATAACCGATTCACCAAGAATAAAAAATACCACGCACACAAGACTCAGAAGCAGATATCTTCCATCAGCTTCCCTGGCAGTACGGATAATATCCCCGATGTCCTTGCCGCGAAAAACCAGGTACACGGTAAGACCGAAAACGATCACCAGAAATAACAGGTTGAAAACCGTTTGCTTTTTACTCATAATATTATTTTCTTTCTAAAAAATTGTCGGTACAGGAACCGCGAACTCCGCTTCGCTACACTCTGCACATAGATAAATCACTTCATTATAACACACCCCACCCCAAAAGCATATCATAAATTATACGAAAATGGAGGTTTGATTATGAATCCGCTTCTGGAAGTAAAGGATGTGTGCCTTTCTTACCATAGCTTATCCGGGGAAACGGCTGCCCTTTCTCATATATCTTTTCATCTTATGCCAGAAGAGTTTCTGGCTGTCGTAGGGCCTTCCGGTTGTGGAAAGTCCACTTTGCTGAATCTGATCTGCGGGCTTTTACATGCGGAAAGCGGAACCATTCTTATGAATGGAAAGCCACTGAACAAGGACAGCGCCCGTATTGGCTATATGCTTCAAAAAGACCACCTTCTGGAATGGCGCAGCATCTACCGCAATGTTCTCCTTGGACTGGAAATACAAGGCGAACTCACAAAAGACAATCTTTCCTATGTAGATGAACTGTTAAAGCTTTATGAGCTGGACAAATTCCGTAACAGTCGTCCAAGCCAGCTCTCCGGCGGCATGCGGCAGCGAGCGGCACTGATCCGCACTCTTGTATTAAAACCGGATCTTCTGCTTCTCGACGAACCATTCTCCGCACTTGATTACCAGACACGGCTGAATGTAAGTGATGACATTGGAAAAATCCTAAAAAAACAACGAAAGCCGGCTATTCTTGTCACTCACGATATTTCCGAAGCCATCAGCATGGCAGACCGGGTACTGATTCTTTCAAAGCGTCCTGCCACTGTAATAAAGATTGTTCCCATTGATCTGGATATGAAAGACCGCACGCCCCTTTCTTCGAGAAATGCCCCGGCTTTCAAATCCTACTTTAATCTGATCTGGAAGGAGTTGAATCAGAATGCATGAACCTTCCCCCACTCAAAAAGCATATCTTGCCCGTCAGAAAAGGGACCGTCGCCTTGTTGTAAGCGCAAGGCTTCTGGTCTTTCTTATTTTTCTGGCACAATGGGAAATCCTGGCAAGGGCTGGCTGGATCGACTCTTTCATCTTCAGCAGCCCCTCCATGATCTTCAAAACCTTTATGGAGATGGCCCAAAACCACTCGCTGTTCATCCACATTGGCGCCACCCTGAAAGAAACTCTTCTTAGTTTCCTCTTCGTAGTAGTCCTGGGTCTTGGCATTTCCATTCTGCTGTGGGGATGCCCCAGACTTGCAAAAGTACTGGAGCCTTATCTGGTAGTGCTGAACAGCCTTCCCAAGTCTGCCCTGGCCCCCCTTCTCATTGTATGGCTGGGTGCCCGTCAGCGGACCATCATTGTTGCAGGTATGTCTGTGGCAATTTTTGGATCGATTCTGAACCTGTATACAGGCTTCGGGGAGATCAGCCAGGAAAAGCTGAAGCTGATCCGCACACTTGGAGGCGGTAAAAAAGAAGAACTTTTAAAAATTGTTTTGCCCTCCTCCGTGCCCCTTATTCTTGCAAATATGAAAGTAAATATCGGTCTTTGCCTGGTAGGGGTGATCATAGGCGAATTCATCGGTGCAAGACAGGGGCTTGGCTACCTGATCATATATGGAAGTCAGACATTCCAGTGAGTACGCATTCTGACAGTTTCCCCAAAATGCTGTCCTCTTCTCTTTCCAATTTTCTATAACGAAGTGCAGTCCCGTATTTCTTCAAAAAAAAAATTTAATTTTATTTTTCAAAACCACTCTTTCCGACAGTCAAAGGCTATCCTCTCCGCTCCTCTTTCCAGATGGATCACACCGCATTCCCTGAAACCAAATTTCTTCAAAGCGCCCTGCATGGGCTTGTTGTCCTCATGGGTATCAATGCGCACATATCCGCTTCTCTCCAACCCATAAGAAAATGCAGCCCTGGTCACACCCTTTGTCACCCCATTGGAAGCAACTCTGTGAATCACGCCGTAGGGCTCCCTGTCACTGTGCCATTCACCATTTTCGATCACACGGTAAGTAGGATCTTCTCCTGTATAAAATACAAATGTTCCAACAATTTCCCCATTTTCCACGCATACATGGGAAATTCCTGTTTTTATATCATTTTCTACCGTGGAAGCTTCCGGGTAGCGGTCCTCCCACTGGTTTGGATTACCGTTGTTTTTCATAAATTCCCGGGCAATTTTATATAAGTTCAGTATCTGTGGCAGATCCTGAAGTGTAGATTTTCTGATATTCATAATACTGTTCCTTTCTGCCTTTTCGGACAAAATATACCGCACAGCAAGGCGTGCAGATTGCGAGAATGATTTTTCAAACAGGCTCTAAGTAATGTCTGTAACTGCAGACATTACGGGCAGTTACGATTTTTTCAGTATAGCATATCAAAGGTCTCTGTCGCAATAATGCATTTTCCCTGTTTCTTTACCACTTTCAGATGATCCGGATAAATCAGAATTTTATCCACCATTTTTAACTCACATAATACGTGGGCCTTTAGAACCACATGATGTTCTTTTAAAAACTGCTCTGTCTTTCGAAGCCTTTTTTCCACTTCTTCCTGTTCCTCTGCCAGAAAATCCCTGTTCTTCTGCCTGCACGTTCTGCTGCCGGTGTTGTTCTTTAATTTATTTTGCAGTTCCCTTTCCTTGATCTGGTAAAGAGATTCTTCCACCAGGCCTTCCAGATATTTGTCCAGCAAAAGCTGTTGCTGGTATTTAATCTTTTTTTCCAGCTGTTCGTACTTTTCCAAATTCTTCTTTTGGTTTTCTTCCAGACTTTCCTTCAAAAGCTGCCTGAAAATATCCGTAATCTTTCTTTCCTGATCTGGCAGGATTTCTTTTCCTCCGAACCTTTCCAGAAGAAGAAACAACTTTTCCTCTTCCAGATGGACATTGGCACACCCACCTGTCTTTTCCTCCTTTTTTCTCCCCTGTTCCAGATAAATTTTGCATTTCCATTCATGGATTTTATGGTTTTTTCTCTTTCTTGTTGTCCGGTAAAAAGGGGCCCCGCACAAACCACAGACCAATTTTCCGCTAAACACATGCTTTCCCGGATTTACTCCAAAGCACCTGGCCGTTCTCTCCTGATTTCCGACAGGTTTCTTTCTTTTGTCGATTTCTTCATTGGCAGCCTTCCACAGTTCTTTTGACACAATTGCCGGAATCCGGTTTTCATAAATATAAAACTGTTCCTGTGGATTTTTTATCACCTGCCTGGTATCAAAATCATAATGCTTCCGGTTCATGACCACAGTGCCTTTATTGACAGGATTTCGGATCATGCGGCGAATATCAGAATCGGTAAAAAAGCTTCCATTTCGTTTCTGCACACCATCCTCCCGCAGGATCCGGGCGATACATCTGCTGCCAAGACCTCCTGCACAAAGCTCATACATTTTTCTTTTCACCTGCGCCTCTTCCTCTATGATCGCCAGGCTTTTATCTGGCAGCTTCCGATATCCATAGGTATTGGAAGTAAGCATCAGGGCACTTCCAGTCTTTTGCCGGTTCCGGTGGGCGTTATTGATCTTACGGCTTAATTCCCGGCTGTATTCCTCTGCCAGAATTGCCTTGATTCCAGTGATCAGACTGTCATCGGCACTGTAAAAACGGTTTTCCAGATAGAGATACAGCCGTTTGCCACAAGTCACGAGACGATCCACAAAAACATACCAGTCCTTTGTGTTTCGCATCAGTCTGTCCTGGGATTTTATCACCACAATCTCAAATTTATCTCTAAGAAGGTCAGAAAAAAGCCGCTGGTACTGTTCCCGTCCCCGGGTGCTGGTGCCGGACCTGCTTTCTATATATTCATCCTCTAAGGACCAGTTCAGGCGGCGGACGCATTCTCTTGCCTCCGCCGCCTGTCTTATAAGCGCATCCTTCTGGCACTCCTCTTCTGTACTGCACCGGCAGTAGATCACTGCCCTGGTCATAAAGTGCCACCGTATTTTTCTATTTTTTCCTTCAAAACCAACAATTCAGCTGAGGTAATCCATTTTTCCTCTGCAAGAATATCTGCGATTTTCTTTAATAGTTCCTTTTTCTCTGACAATTTTAAATTTTCCTGATTTTTCCGGCTGGTAACAGACCGTGGAAAAACGGATGTGTACTGCTCTTCTTGCTCCCAATTTAAGGATTCCGCCAGACTCATACTATCAACTCCGGTTTTCATGCCTTATGGTATAATATGCAGTTCTTCCTGTCTCTGCCGTAATTTTTTTCTATCTTCCAGGCGGATTGTCCAGCATATGCCACTCCCACTCCGGATCAATAACGGCATCCGCACTTTCCATAACTGCACAGTCCTTATCACAGCCATCCACTGCACAGGCGCAGGCCATACCCGCTTTCTCAAAATGCCCTGGAACACCTTCATAACGCACGCACCATAATCCACGATAGTGCATCCGTTTACATAGGCCATATTCATACTCGTATTTCACTATTTTTTCTGACATTTCTCTACCTCTTCCAACTTTTCATTACCGTTTCTTCCGAAAGTAAAGGGACCGAAAGCCACTCTATTTTTCCTTCTGCCATAGTATATTTCTGCCATTCTGGTAAGCGCAGTCCATTGCCAGCCTTACGCCAGGCTTTTCTGTCATGGGATCTTCAATTCCCACAGACAGCGCATATCCCTCCTTCAAAAGTGCCGGAATATCCCTGGTTTCAAATACAGTCCGGGTAATAAGCTGTGTATCCGGTAAAACAGAAGAAAGAAGCATATTGATTTCCGTCTTCTCCACTGTATTTCCGGAAGGATCCTCCAGATACAGATATACCGGCCAGTTTTTGTAAAACGGAGCAACGCCGTCATTATTCCAGGTCAGGCACAGGCAATCTTCCTGCCCCTCCCTTTTCCAGGCAGCTTCTGAGATCCACAGGCGGTACCCCATATTCAAAAGCACTTTGTCATAGCCATCTTTATACTGACTGTCTGCATATTTCGGACCTAAAAATGTAGTGTGAGACCTCCGGACCAGTTCTACAGTCTGATCCAGATCTGTCACCAGCATCTGCTCCATGGAAACAGAGCTGGTAAATTCACCGCCCGATGGAGCTGTCTTCCAGAAGTCTGGCATACTGCCAAGCGCATCTTTCTCCTCTGCCTGTCCATAATCTCCACCTTCCTGAATCCAGGTCAGCCATTCCTCTGTGGACTCTTTATGCCCGGTCATATCATTATAAAGCCCCATTCCATAAGCTTCTGCAATATGAAAAGGTCTTCTCATAAGCCTGTTTACGCCGGGAAAAGCTTCCAGCCAGGGCATAATATACTGGTTTCTTACAGCTTCCTCAGGGATTCTCGTAATCCCCTCGCTGTAATTTACATGCCACTCTCCCCAATGTCCAAGACTTCCAAGCTCAATATAACTGATCAGCCCGTCTTTTCCAAAATGCTCTCCAAGGGCTTTGATTGCCTTCTCATGCTCTTCTATAAAAACCTTATTGTTGTAATCCGGTGAATATCCTTTTCCATATTCACCGTCATACCAGGTTCCGTCTTCCCCCGTCTTCTCATACAGCCACCGGGGGATATCCATATGTTTCTCATCACCTGGAATGTCACAGACAAAACGAAGGATCAGATGCTTTCCTTCTTTTTTCCACCTGTTTATCTGGTTTTCCTCTTCTATGGAATCCCAGGCATACACCCCTTCTTCCGGCTCTAATTCTGCCCAGGTAATGTCCATATACAAAAGCGAAATATCCTCTGACACATTCTCATACCAGGCACTTGGTGCATATCCCATAAGCGGATTTCCAAAAATCTCCTGGGATTTCTGAAACTGCTTTTTGTTTCCATTTCCGGAAGACCACCATTGATAACCTGCGCCAGCTGCCAGAATGACTATCAGAATCAGCAACATTGCTGCCAGAATCTTTTTCATCCGTGATATTCTCCATTATACTGAATCAGAGTGACATCTTCTACATCTTCAATGCTGCGGATTTTTTCCATAAAATCCATGTCATTTTGTCGGCAGTACAATTCCACTGCCATCTCTGTTTTTTCTTTGCGCATGGTCTTGGATTTGACAAAATACTTTCTTTTTCCAAAGCAGCGGATTACCTCATCCCCTGCCTGGTCTCCTGTATAGTGGATCACTGCAATATAGATTTTTCCTCTTTGCTGTTTGTGATAAAACAATACGATCATCAGGATCATAATCGCAGCCGCCAGAAGCGCCAGGACATACATTCCCGCTCCAGCCGTAATTCCTGTGGTGATTGCCCAAAACAAATACAAAAGATCCATAGGATCCTTAATTGCTGTACGAAAACGGACAATGGACAACGCTCCTACCATACCAAGTGAAATTACCACATTGGTACTGATAGCCAAGGTTACCATACAGGTAAGCACTGTCATTCCAACCAGAGTAACAGCAAATGTTCTTGAAAAAACAACTCCTGCGTAAAACTTCCGGTATACCAGATAGATCAGCGCCCCTAACAGCAGAGCCGCCGCAAGAGCTGTGAGAATCCCCGGAACATCATAATTGGTAAACGCTCCGGATTCCAGAACTGATTTTTTGATCATGTCCTTTACACTCATAAAAAATTCCTCCACTTATCTCTTTGTGCTTTTTTGTAATTATTCAGAAGGCAGTATTTTGCGAGATATTTTTTGTGAACATAGTTCACAGTTATACGTTTTCTTTTTATGTCTCATACCAGTACTCGAATCCATTCATATACCTGGTTTTCTCATAACAGAGTACATATTTGGAAACTGCTGTAAATTCCGCTGCTGGCGGTGGCAGAACATCGCGTAAAAGCTGGGGAAGCATTTCTGTAAACTTCACTTCCAGAATCAGTTTTCCAGGTTCCAGCACAGACAAAGCAGGCAATCCAGGATCAAAAATATCATAACTGCCAATAGCCGCTCTCACATCTGAATCAAAGGTGATCCTTACCGTTCCGGCATCCAGGATCCAGGGAATCCGTTCGTAATCCACAATGGTCCTTGGCCGCATCATATTGCAGGCACATTCTATGTAAAATTCCCGGCATAGAGAGTGGGGACTGTACAAAAGGAACGCATAGTCCCCCTTCAGGATTTTCTCCACCTCTTCTCTTGTAAGCGGTGCACTCTCTTTGTAAATATAACTTCCAAACTTCTTTTTCCGCTCCAGTTTGATAAATTTGTCATTATTGTTATAAATCCGGATCCTGTATTTTTTTCGCATCAGTACACCGGCTTCCTTTTCCGCATATGCACTATTCCAGTAATCGTCAAAATACAGACTGCGGATACAATATCCCCCTTCCCCGGCATGGGGATCCGGCTGTAGAAATGGCTTCAGCCTGAGCATAAGCATTTCTTTTTCACTGGTACTGATCAGATACTTCCATTCATTTCGAAATGCTTCCCTGCTTTTATTCCTCATAAATATCTTCCTCGATCTGACCATCTTCCGTTACATAGATGCACCTCATGCCATACTGCTTTCCTTCATCTGTAACATAATAGTCAAAAGCATCCTGTGTTTTTCCCTTTTCATTGGTTGCACGCACACGGATAAAATACTGTCCTGCTTCCGGAAGCTCCAGCTCCGTTTCCGGGATCAGAAGACCATCCTGTGTATAGATCACATCCTGAAAAAGATAATCCTTTGCTATCTCTACAGAATAAGTAATATCCTCCGCGTCAAAGGAATAGGAATTATCCCAGTTTATTTTCATTTTATTTCCCTCTGCAACAGGAACACCAATATAAAACGGCATAGGCTTACTAAGACTTTCTACATAGAGCTGATAATTTTTTTCTATTTCTTCCGGAAGTGATGCAGCAAGCTCATCATATTGTTCACTGGTAAGAGGTGCATAAAACACATCCGGCATCTCATAAAGATACGGCTTCACCACAGTCTTGTATTTTTCAATCATAGTGCCCAGTCTCTCTTCACTGAGATATTCTTTCAGATCCAGAATGGCCTCATCCAGCTTTTCCCGGAAACGCTCTGATTTCAGACATCTCTGGAACAGCACATTTCCCCAATAGTTACTAACGCCGGATTCCCAGCTTTTCTGATCACTAAAACCGGTTATCTTATATTCAGGTCTCATCAGACTGCCATCATTATCCCAGGGAATAAAATACCAGGTATCTGAATTTAATGGACTATATAAATACACGTTTCGGCTCTGGGTATCCACATTTCCCATCAAAATCTGAAATCCCATCCAATATGTAATATTTTCCTCATTAAAGTATTCTTCCAGAACCGTATCAATTGGTATACTGTAGTCATTTACTGCTTCAAGCATCTGAATCAGTTTCCTATGATCGGTACTTCCCTTTATCTCCAGCAATTTTTCAAAAGCAGCACTGTCGTAGGATGGATCATCCTGGAGTTTTATCACATCTTCATATCTGTAAAATTCAAAAGAATTAATTTTATAAAGCTGTCCATTGGAATCCAGTCCATGATTCTTCAATCCAGTCTTATTCAGCTGCTCTACCTGGGTATACAAGCCATAGTCCTCAAATTCAGCGTCAGCAGAACCATCTGTGGTATCTTTTACATACAGATGGACGAACTGTGTTCTCAGACTGATCAGCTGGGGAATGCCCTTCAGCAGGTCATAGGCGAGCTTGTTCCGAAACCGCATTCCTTCTGTCATATGCTTGTTCAAATTAATGGTTCTCTGTCCGCGCCAGGTCCCTTTATTTTTCTTCAACTCAATCTTATAGTTTTTCTGGGCGTTCTTGCTTGAAGTCTGCCCACGGATCTGTACCGTGGCATTGGGAACATTCTCCCCGTATCCTACCATTCCCTCTGCCGGACCATTCTCATCCCCTATCTGTAAAAGTGCAGCCGCCTGATATCTGTCTACTCCCATCTCTTCATAATCATAGACAGAATAACTATTGATTTCTTCCCAGGTATGATCTGTATTTTCTGAAGAATTCCCCTTTGAAACAGTGAGGTACATGGTAACCACGCTGGTATCGTCATCGTTTTCATAAAGACTGTCCTTATCTCTTAAATGAATCTGGTCAATATCCCGGGAATCTGCTTTTTTTATCTCCTGTGACGTTTCGGATGCTGTCGGTTCTTCTGTATCTGTGCTCTCATTTTTTTCTTCCGGCACTACATCCCCATTTCCTATACAGCCTGCGAATAAAGTCATGGTCATACTTCCGGCAAGAATACATGCAAGTTTTTTATATTTTTTCACTGTTCTGACTCCTTTCCAGTTTTTTGCTGAGGAAAAAACCAAGTCTGGAAAACGTTCCTCTTTTTTCCCTGGCCACCACAGGCTGTACACTCAAAATATAATAGGGCAGCCTCTTTGTGTAATAGTCCAGACGAAAGGCTGCAATCAGAAAAAACACTGCGCTGCCTGTGAGAAACCCGAAACCATAATATACTCTTGGGAAAAACAGGGATATTACTGTAAACAGCACAGTTCCTCCTGCAAAACATCCGGAGGCCGCCAGCGCTCCTTTGTAATCTGTAAAATATAAAAGCAGCAGAAGTATGGTATTTGCCACTGCATAAATGCCATATCCCACGCAGAGGGTTCTGAAATACCCTTCCATAAGATCGTTAAATCCAAGCGGCACATACTCCAGGAGCAGTCCGCCAAGAGAAATAGCAAGTGCTGTAGCAAGGAGCTGCTTCAAGGCCGTGTATTTTAATTCCACATTCAATACCTTTAACATTTCCTCACCAGCCTGGGTAATATCTCCTACAGCACCTTTATCATTAAATAAACTGTAGTAGTTTTTATATTTCGGATAAAAATTCACCTCCACAGAAACCACAAAGTTTACTGTTGTTACCAAAATTGTAAGAAATGCCACAAGAGCTGGCACATCATGGTAGGGTGCACCAACAAACAGTCCCTGCACCTGTACCTGAAGCGGTCCGACCCACATGATCACCAAATGGGCAAACAGTCCAATATTGATAAAAAGCCCGGTAAATGCCAGAGGCAGAAACTGATCCACCCATCTTAGGAAAAGGAAGGCACCCTTTTCCCCTTGGGGAAAATACTGATACAAAAGGATCACATCCCACAAAAGCATCACTCCGTATCCCACAGCCACTGCAATCAGAAGAGCTTCCACATGGGGAATCCCCAGCATCAGCAATACCCAGCCGGATATAAATGTGATCACAATAGCAGCTGTAAATGACAGCATGATTCCTCTGTAATCTTTGATTGCAGTGAGATAACTCATTGCATTCCAGGTGACGGTCAGCTCTCCAAAAAGCCACAGACACAGCAAGCTGTCCATAAGTCCTGCTCCGGAAAAGATAAGAAAAATTCCATACAGAATCCCGCCGGCCACCAGCATGATCCCTGTAGAGCCCCAGAAAGAAGGCAATACCATATCATATTTTTCTTCGTACAGCATATCCGCAATAAACCTGGTAACTACCATAGACAAAAAACTGGTAACTGTCAGGGAAAACAAAAGGGTATACGTGATCATACACACCAGAAGTTCCCGGCTGTGTCTGCTGCCTCCTGTTTTATCACAAAGATACATAACACCAAGAAGCAATACAATTCCAAGAAGCATTGGACCGGTACATACGACTCCCGCATATCCGTAAGCTCTGAAGGAAGCAAACAGTCCCCGGCTGTTAAACAGTTTTTTTAGTTCAAATCCGATTCCGGCCATTCTTTTGTATCACCTCCTCATAAAGCTCCCTGTACAGACGGATCATGCGTTCCTGTCTGTAATAAGCCTTTACCCGTTCCTGTCCATTTTTTCCCATACGAAGCCGCCTTCTTCTGGATTCACACATTTTCTCCATGGCAAGAGCCAGTCCGTCACGATACATAGGTGCCACATAATAGCCTGCCTTTCCATATACATCCTCTTCCTTTCCTTCCAGAAGTTCCCGACAGCAGCCGACATCTGTGGTAACACAGGGACGTCTTGCAGCAAAGGATTCCAGCACAGACAGGGGTTGTCCTTCTGAAATGCTGGTAAGGATGGTAAAATCCAGTTTCTCCATATATTTTACAATGTCCACACGCCCTGTAAATATAATGTTTTCCAGCTTCAGCTGTTTCACCAGCTCGTAACACTCCTGTGCATATTCTTCATCATCGACTCCTCCCATAATGTGAAGGCGTACATTTTTTACATGTGCAGACAGTTCAAAAAAAGCGTAGATCATGGTCTTGATATCTTTGATAGGAGCAAGCCTTACTACTGCTCCAATATCCACCCAGCCATCCTCTTCTTTCAGGGGGATTCCAGACAACCTGTCATAGTCGATCCCATTTTCAATAACCCGGCACTTCCCAGGTGCACAACCCATCTGAATCTGAGTGCGCATTGCATTTGTAAAAAGACAGGTCACACGAAATGCCCTCTGATAGATCATATCTGACAGCATATAAAAGAAAGCAATCCACTGTTTCTTAAAGGATGGAACCACCCACTTGGCACGGATGATCTCCTCCTCTCTTTCCCGTGTATAAATTCCATGTTCTGTAAGAAGAACATCCTTTTTGTGCACATAACCGCCCAGACAGGCCAGAAGTCCGCCGTACCCGGTACATATGGCATGATACACATCCGCCTCTGGCACTTCACTTCCCATAAGATACAGAACAGGAAGGAGCATGGAACGCATGGTGTGAAAGGCATCTGCAAAAGCAATATACGGATACTGTTCCTTACAGATTTTTATAAGAAGCTCCAGGAAAGTCTCACTTTTCAAAAAAGCCATAGGGTTTAAATGTTTATCATGATACAGGGAAAACAACGTCTCCCAGTCCGGTCTCCTCATCTGCATCAGCTCGCTCAGACTTTCTAGTTCTTTTTCGGAAAAAATATGGGACATTTTCCCCTTTTCTTTCACCTGGAGCGCATCATCCAGAAAAACCTCATGAACCGCCACAACATTCTCTGGAAGTTCATAGACAAATTTCCCTCTTTTTTCTGCATTTGCCCCAATAACCCAGAGCACAAATTCATGCTCCTGCATCTGATTGATATACTGGTGCATCCATGTGGAAACACCGCCAAATACATACGGATAACATCCTTCCAAAACCAGACAGATTCTCACTGTTTTCTCCTTTTATCTGCATTTTCAATACATATGTTTATGTTACCAATAGTAAAAGACCTTTTGACACTGCTGTCATTATATTTATTCGAACTCAATGTACACATCTTCCTGTTCTGCGCTCAGCAGATACAGATTCCCAGCAGCCTGAGTCAAGTCTCCGCCAGTCACACGCACCGGAGTTCCTTTATTCATTCTCACCATCAGATACGCCTGATCGTAAAAATTTCCCAGATGAAGATGCACTTCCTTGTCTGTAATGTCTTTCTCCACGGTCAGGGCATCATATCTTTCAATGGCACCGGATAACTGGGAGCCTGTAAGATTTCGGAGTGCCGGTGCTGCTTCATTCAGCCAGGTCATGTACTCATCCAGACGGTTTTTCAGCTTTTCCCAGCCAAGGGCAGCGCCTCTGTCCTCATCCAGAAGGTCATCCGGATGCATAAAATGTGTATTTACAAAATGCATATTCAACTCAGACAAAGCAGCCATCTGCATATAATCGTCAATGATCGCACCGGAAATAATACGCGGCTGTTCTACGATTCCATCTTCAGCCACTTCAAACTCCTGCACATAAGCATAGTCGCCGGAAAAATAATTGCTGGCAATAGTACGGATCTTGGGATACAGGGAACCCAGCAGTTTCCTTCCCGCTTCTGACAAAACATTAGAAGGAGGAACATAAACAGACATGGTAGTCTCCGGAAACATTTCTTTTCCAAAATCCATCAGCTCTTTCATTGCTTTTTCCATGGCAGAAAAGCTTGTCCAGGTCTTATAGGGAAGTGCATCTCCATAATCCGTGTCTGACAAGCTGAGCGGCTGATGATTATAACCGTGATAACCCAGTTCCCCGCCCTGATGAAGGATCATATTTCCAAAATACTGGAACCGCTGTACATCATCCTGGCGTTCCGTCTCTCCGTCTGTTTCATCCTCATAATTTTCTATTATAACTCCTGTATATTGCACATTGTGAGCCGTAGCAAGGGCGATCATATCCGGCCACCAGATATTGGTATAGAAATCCGCAATACTGGTGCCATAATCCCTTTTTACATAAGTTCCATCTCCATTTGGAACAGGGGAGGGAAAATCATCCAGATAAAAGACGGATCCGTTGATCACCGGATATACCCCCACATCTGTAAGAAGACTGTAGGATGCAGCAAAAAAGCCTCTGAAAGCTTTTTCATAAAACCCAAAATTATCTACTACAAACTTTCCGTTTCCATAATCAGCTTCCCAGATCAAAGGAATGCCTGACGTATCATCCGCCCAGGCGTATACCCTTGCACGCTGACTCAGCTCCACTGCCCAGGCCGATTCGTAGCCGTCTGTGACTTTGTATGCTTTTCCTCCTCCGACGAGAAACTCACTGTCGAAATAAATGCTGTTTACCATGGCTTCTGTGTAACCCGAAGATACAATTCCAAGCTTCTGCTCAATAAGGGATACATAAGTATCTTTTTGAAGAGTAAGGGCGAACATGGCACTTCCGCCTTCTTTTACCCAGTCGCTGATCTTCAGCACATTTTCTTTCAGCGGACTTAAATCGCTTAAAAGAACGACCACAGTCTCATAATCAGACAGATCATCCGGTATACTTTCATGATTTACATCAACCAGATCAGTACCCACCTTCATGTCCTTAAAGATCTGTTCGAACTGGATCCACGCCATGGTGCTGTTCGCCTGACTGCTGTCTGTAAGAACAAGGCAGGTTGGCTTTAGTGTCTTTACTGCGGTTTCTTCCGTAACCACTTTATCTGCATCCAGATAAGTCAGTTTCTTTGCCTTTTCCCGGTAGGACAGACCGGATCGTTCTGCAAACAGAATAGCTCCTATAAGCAGAAAACAGCCCAGGATCACCAGAATTCCCTTAAATTGAAAAGCTTTCACTTTTTTGATCCATCCAGCCAAAATCCAAGTGCCTCCTTTCCTCTGGAAGAAAGATAGATATGCTCTTCCTTCAATGCCTGTAAGCTCTGTTTCAGTTCTTTCCCCATTTTCCGTTCTGCCAGATACCGAATTTTCCAGATCCAGTATTCTTCACCTCTGTGCCAGTTCTGATCCATGATTTTCAATATTTTTTCTGCCAGAAAAAAATCCCTTTGCACCATAAGATTTTCCATCAGGCAGACACAGGTATGGAGATTCACCTTTTGTTCCAGCTGTTTTAACAAAAGCTGGGTATACTGGTTTCTGTAAATCTGTTCCATCTGCTTCTCCATAAAGCCCTGACTCAGATATTCTTTCAGGAAATCACAGTACTCCTCCAGAATAACAGGATCATCTGGATCATTCGTATATTTTTTCTCAATTTTTTGTAATCTGTAATCATATTCTTTGGACAGTTCCACCATGGCTGTAATCGCATAATGGACTACCTCCACATCCTCATTCATTCGTGCCTGCTTTAATAATTCCACATATTCCCCCGGGTTATCATTCAGAACGTTCATGATCAGTTCCCGGCGCCTGGAAGGATCATTCAGAAGAAGGGCCTCCTCCAGAGGAACCACATCCCTGTCATTTTCCTCCATGGCCGGAAACATGTTCTTATAAATTTCCTCGTTAACCCTGAGCTTTTCAACTCCCACTGTTTTCACCTGATCCGTACCGGAAAAAAGCTGAAAATGTATGAGCAGGACACACACCGGTCCCCAGACTGGTACAAATACGGCAAGAGACAGCATGTACATCTTTGCTTTCAGAAATCCTGTGCGTATTCCTGACCAGATCAGTATGCAGATGATCAGATGAATCGCCAGTGCCGTGATTCCAATTGCTGTTTTTGTCATGATTCCACTCCTGCTGTCTCTTTTCCTACCGGAACATCAAGCACCTTTCCCTCAAATCCATTTCTTTTCAGACGTTCAAGGATGACTGGCAATGCCTTGTCATCTGCCTGGGTCAGGATCAGATACAACTCCCCTTCCGGAGAAATACCACGGATATCGTTTTCTCTGATACAGCGGTCCAGTGCCTCATCCGCATCCTCAATGGTCATATTCCCATACTTCAGTTTCAGAAGGATATAGGATGCCATCTTCTGCTCACGCATAGAATGCTGAAGCTCCAGACTTTTTTCAAAGTATTCCGGCTTCAGGATCCTCGTATTCTCTACATATTTCTTGTATTCCGTGGCTTCCTGATATTCAAGAGCACGTAAAAGTGATGTTTCTACCAGACCACATAAAATCTGAAACAGATTCATATAGTATAAAGTCAGCTGTCCGTTTTTTACCTCCTGAATACAGATCAACATCACCAGACTGCCTTCTTTCCGGATACCAGCCATATACATGGGATAACCTTTTATAAAATCCCGATTTGCCCATACCTGCCCTTTTTCCAGGGTTTCCAGGGCAAGCGTATACTCACTTAATCTGACAGAAGCAGAGTACATTCCCTGAGACTTGGGAGATGCAGCTTCCAGCCTGCCATAGCCGTTTTTCTGACTGAGGGAATAAAACGCAAAGGTTTCATTCTCCAGAACCTCTTCCATAATGTGCATCGTTTCAATAAACAATTCCTCTGGCTGTACAATATCCAGCTTTCTGGTAATGTCAAAAATCTTTCCAAAGCTGTCTTTACTGCCCAGAATTTGTTTTTTGTATCTTTTTTTGTCCTGAAGGGTCGCCTGGTACAAATCACGCATAAAGAGAAATTTTTCCCGGATCAGCTGATTCTCCTCTGATATAAATTCCAGATTTTCCCTGTTTTTCATTCGCACATAACCACACACAGCACCTGCAGCAAAATAAAAGATAAATGGGATCCAGTTAGCTGGTTCGTAAAAAAGGGTATACCACTTTGTTCCCTGGCTTTCATATGCCAGAAGTAAGGATACTGTCTGGGCTGCTGCTCCGGCAATTCCATATCCCAGACCGTAAAGACTTCCAAACAAGACAATAAACACAAGACGCAGATCAATCATCTTAAACTGAGCCTGATTTCCCAGAAAACGCTGCAAAAATTCGAACGCCAGAAAGCAGACCACAAACTCACATACCCGCAGCCATCTTTGGTTCTGATTGAAAAGCCTGGTAAACCGGCTTGCTTTTTCTCCATTGTTTTTTTTGTATTCTTCATACATTTCCGAAATATGATCTAATACTGAAATCTTTGGAAACCAGTTATAGTTTGTTCGGATCTGTCTGTCGTCTTCTTTTATTTTTTCTACAACGGCACTGCTTTTATAGATAATGGAGACCGGGGATAAAACCTTTTTCAGTTCTTCGGTCACATCCTGAAAACAGATGTCAAATACATCTGGAACATTCAATACCTCTTCCTCATCATTCCAGTTATCAAAAAGCTTGTACATCAGTTCTGCCAGATCCATAGAATATAAAAAACAGGCTTTCTGCTCCGAAGCTTCTTGAAAAAACAGCTTCTGGCTCTCTTTCGAAGCTTGGAAAATTCTGTAAAAAAAATCTTTTTTATAGATTCCTGAATATAAATAGGGTACCCGCAGTATTTTTACCTTCAGACCGTACAGTCCCGCATAGCGTCTGCACACATCCTCTGCATTTTGCACCAGCAGAGTCTTGCCTGTTGGTACATCATACATTCCCTCTGGTCCTGTCACGTAAAGGAAATGGCTTTGAACCCCTTTCCTGCAGTATTGCAGGATCTTGCGCAGATTCTCTGCTTCCCCTTCCAGTTCTCCATGTAAGGTCAGATAATTAGAAAAGTATACCACAGCTTCAAATTCGTATGTTCTGAAAATATCTCCAAGTTCCAGTTCCGTCCTGGGAAATGGTCTGGAAATAAGTTCCCTTCTCCGGACTGTCTTTATCATTTTATTTCCAAGTACCATTACCTGACATTCTGGAAATGCTTCTTCTACAAATTCTTCTGTCACATAGCCGGTATTCCCGACCAGCAAAACCTTCATATCCGTCTCTCTCCTGTTATCCTTTAGAATCTCTTCTGTCTGTTTAGGATATCTTATTTCGTTCAAATATCCTATTGACATTTTTACGAAATTTTTTCTAAATTTTATATAATTTTCTTTCAGATTGCAGACACACTTCTTCAAGCTTACCTGGGTGCTGATGTCCATTGTGGTTTTGTGTCTGATTGCCATGGGGCTATATGGAGTTCTCTCTTTTATTGAAAAACACTATCTGAAAAAGCTTTGATGTGAAATGCACCCAGAAAATCCGGCATATTTTTACAGAAAAAGGAAGGGGGACGTGGCAGCTTTCACACGTCTCCCTTCATTATTTACGATAATTCTTCTGCCAGTTTCGTCAGCCATTTCACTGCATTCTCCACATTCTCTGAATTAGCGAGAACTCCGATCTTAACAGGCTCATAGGTCACCTCAAGTTCCTCTGCCAGTTCATCAGAATCAATGGTAATGCTGTATTTGTCATTCTGCTCCCCAAATACCTGGTAAACATCCTCTGGCAAAAGCTCTGCCAGATCCATAAAATACTCATCTTTGAACTCAAAACCGTCCATATAATCTTCGGAACCAATAAGCACATCCACTGCCCTGGCAGATACTTTGGTGGTAAAGGCCATCTGGCTGTAGGATTCCAATGCAACTCCGTCTTCACCGGTGCGCAGGCTTTCATCTACTGTGACGATTTCATATGGATCATCCTGGATTCCCAGCGCTTTCTGTACCTTTTCTTCGGCTTCCTCCTGTTTCGTTCCGTAGGAGTCAATTACCATAACCGTAAGTGCTGTATGGATCCTGGAATTTTCGTAAAGATCTTTTACAAAAAAGGCTATGGCGATCACCGCCACAATGGCTGCCATCTGTGGCTTATAATAGGCCCAGATATACTGAAGCTTTCCCTTCCAGCCCATACTGGCAAGCTTCATTTTCTCAAGTTCACGCTTCTCTTTCTTCGTCAGATCGGTCTCGTGTTTGTAACGGATGTCGTTCTCATCAATTTTCTGCGGTTCTTCCTGATTTTCGTCTTTTAATTCGATTCTCATACATTCTCCTGTGTTCCATAAGAAAATCCAAGGTCTGATTACTGCCTCTCTGATTGATCCAGGACTTGCTGTCTTATGTAGTCCTTACCTCTGATTTTCTCTCTGTGATAGTTTTATATTGTAACACATTTTATATATTTTGAACAGTTTTTCCGAAAGAAAGTCACAGTTCTTTCACACTCTTTATCCCTGTTCACAATCTGCCCCATAACAGCAGGACATTGCCAGGAAACTGCAGCTTTCCGATTGCTGTTCCAATATCCTCTTTGAAGGTATTTCATTTTCTCTAACTTCTTCACGCCCTCAGCCAGCTCCCGTCCAGCCTTGCAAGCAGTCTGGCATTGTGATAGGCCATCCGGAGAGTCAGACAGGTTCGTCCCAGATATTTGGTCCCATCCGGAGTTTTCATACAGGCCAGTGCCAGATCCGGAATTCCCGGATTCTGAAGGCAGATTGGGATTAAAAGCTGAATGGAATGGTTATAATACTGAGGAATTGCAGCCTTGTAGTCTGACTCCAGTATCCGTCTGGTCTGCTGTAAGGCTCCATCAAAAAGCTGTACCCGCATGCCGCTCTCCCTCACTGCGGAAGGAAGCCGCTGCACATTTTCCTCATCATCAAAAATATGCTCATACTGAGGCACCACCGGCAGCTTGGTATCAAACACCAGATCGGAAGGATTTTCCACATAAGCAGCCCTGGGCGGCAGATCCGTAATTTTTATTTTTAAAAGCGAGTAGTCTGTATAAAATCCTTCCAGATACCATTTCTGTCTGTCCGGTACTACATTTGGAACAAAATAAGCATAAATTGGCTGATAATACTGATTAAAGAGTCCTGTATGAAAAAGGGCATATTCTTTCTCTTCCCGTACTTTTCCTTCCTCATACAGTCTGCGGAATGTATTTTCCAGATAACCTTTCAGGATCCCGTTATCCCCGGACTGCCCAAAACTCCACTTCTCAGGGGATATCCTGGCCAGGTTCTGGATCTGCCGGTTATAATTACCGCAGTAGGTAAAATCGAATAGGTTCATGTTAACCTCCTGTCCTTTTTTCTTCTCTTCCTTACATTTTATTGTGGAAAAAGACTGACAGAACTGCCAGTTTTAAGATTCATCTTCGGCCCCGCTGGCCTTGCTTAAAGGGTAGCACACAGATAAAAAAAGCACAAGGAAAAGCGTTCGCCTCTTTGCGACAGGATCTGCCAGTAATATTCCGCAAGCTGTTCTTTTGTAAGTGTAATAAACCATAACCTGCCTCAAACTTTCCATTGCACCCCAGATAAATTTTCCCTATAATATAATATAACATTTGGCAATCCAGGAGGTGTTTTTTTGAAAAAAGACGGCTACTACTCTTCCGGTCAGTTTGCCCGGATGGCTGGAGTAACACTGCGGACCATCCGCTATTACGACCAGCACGATATTCTGAAACCTTCTCTTGTATCCGAGTCCGGCGCAAGATTTTATACTGACACGGACTTTGCAAGGCTGCAGCAGATCCTGCTGCTGAAATATCTTGGATTTTCCCTGGAGGATATCCGGGAGATGACTATCGAAGACCCGGACAGCCATTTTATGCTCAATGCCCTGAATGTACAGCTGAAGCTTGTACAGGACCGGATTGAACAGATGCAGCTTGTGGAAAAAACACTGAAAGATACTGCCCAGGCCATTTCTGAGGAGCATACCGTGGACTGGAGTCGTATGCTGGACCTGATCCATCTGACTGTCATGGAAAAAAGTCTGAAAAATCAGTACCAGAATGCTTCCAACATTTCTTCCAGGATCAACCTGCACAGTCTTTATTCTGTAAACCAGGAAGGCTGGTTTCCCTGGATCTGCCAGCAGTGCCAGATTCATGAGGGAATGAATATTCTGGAGCTTGGATGCGGTGACGGAGCTCTCTGGACCCAGAACTTATCAAAACTGCCAGGGAACATACACATTACCCTTTCTGATATTTCCGAGGGTATGCTCCGTGACGCCAGGCGTGCCATTGGCGGAGAAGATCCCCGTTTTTCTTTCAAAGCTTTTGACTGTCACAACATTCCTCCAAGGATTGGCACCTTTGATCTGGTCATTGCCAATCATGTACTTTTTTACTGTGACGACATTGGAAAGGTGTGCAAAAATGTAACAAAAATCCTGAAGCCAGGCGGACGTTTTCTTTGCAGTACCTACGGTTCCAGACATATGCGGGAGGTCAGCCTTCTAGTCCAGTCCTTCGATGAAAGGATTGCCCTCTCCGCAGATAAACTGTACGAACGCTTTGGCAGGGAAAATGGAACGGATATCCTTTCCCCTTATTTTCAGCAGATTACCTGGAAATCCTATGAGGACGAACTGATTGTCACCGATGCGGAACCTTTAATTTCCTATATTCTCTCCTGCCACGGCAATCAGAACCAGTATCTGCCAGACCGTTACAAGGATTTTCGCGCCCTTGTTAAGAAAAAAACAGAAAATGGGTTCCATATCACCAAGGATGCAGGGGTATTTCTTTGTGAAAAAGTAACAAACTTGAAATAATTATAAAAAAGGTCTTGAAGGTAACGTAAGGTCACCTTCTATAATGTAGCTACAGACTCAGGTCAGGGCAAACAAATGCTGCCCAAAATCCGGCAGCATTCATGAACGACTACGAAATTATGCACCTGACAGCATAAATCAGATATTGTTCGCAATAGGAACAATATAGCAAATCCAACAAAGGAGAACGAAATTATGAAGGGAATTATTTTAGCCGGTGGATCCGGTACCAGACTTTACCCATTGACTATGGTCACATCCAAGCAGCTGCTTCCAATTTATGATAAACCAATGATCTACTATCCAATGTCCGTTCTTATGAACGCAGGGATCCGTGATATCCTGATCATTTCCACTCCACAGGATACCCCACGTTTCAAGGAGCTTCTTGGTGACGGTCATCAGTTCGGCGTATCTCTTACTTACGCTGTACAGCCAAGCCCGGATGGACTTGCACAGGCATTTATCATCGGCGAAGAGTTCATTGGAAATGACACGGTTGCCATGGTTCTTGGAGACAACATTTTCGCAGGACACGGTCTTAAGAAGCGTCTGAAAGCCGCTGTTGAGAATGCAAGCTCAGGAAAAGGTGCTACTGTATTCGGCTACTATGTAGACGATCCAGAACGATTCGGTATCGTTGAATTCGACCAGGAAGGCAAGGCCATTTCCATCGAAGAAAAGCCGGAGCATCCGAAGAGCAACTATTGTGTAACAGGTCTTTACTTCTATGATAACAAAGTTGTTGAGTATGCAAAGAACCTGAAACCAAGCGCCCGCGGTGAGCTGGAGATCACAGACTTGAACCGTATTTACCTGGAAAAAGGTCAGTTAAATGTAGAGCTTCTTGGTCAGGGCTTCACATGGCTTGACACAGGTACACATGAGAGTCTTGTAGACGCAACTAATTTTGTAAAAACAGTAGAAACCCATCAGCACCGTAAGATTGCATGCCTTGAGGAAATTGCTTACTTAAACGGCTGGATTTCCAGAGAAGAAGTTATGGAAGTTTACAACGTGCTGAAGAAGAATCAGTATGGTCAGTATCTGAAGGACGTACTGGATGGCAAATATATGGACGTACTTCACTAATTATAAAAATCAAAGGAGAATTATATCATGAATATTATCGTTACCGGCGGTGCCGGATTTATCGGAAGCAACTTTATTTTCCACATGTTAAAAAAGTACCCGGACTACCGCATCATCTGTCTGGACTGCCTTACCTATGCAGGTAATCTTTCTACTCTGGCACCGGTTATGGACAACCCAAACTTCCGTTTTGTAAAAGAGAGCATCACAGACCGTGAAGCAGTTTACAAGCTTTTTGAGGAAGAACATCCGGATATGGTTGTAAACTTCGCGGCTGAGAGCCACGTTGACCGTTCCATCGAGAACCCTGAGGTTTTCCTGAACACAAACATCATCGGTACTGCTGTTCTTATGGATGCCTGCCGTAAATACGGAATCAAACGTTACCATCAGGTTTCCACTGATGAGGTTTACGGTGATCTGCCACTTGACAGACCGGACCTGTTCTTCACAGAGGAGACTCCGATTCACACAAGCAGCCCATACAGTTCTTCCAAGGCATCTGCTGACCTTCTGGTACTTGCTTACCACAGAACCTATGGACTTCCTGTATCCATCAGCCGCTGCTCTAACAACTACGGCCCATATCATTTCCCGGAAAAACTGATTCCGCTTATGATCGCCAACGCATTAAATGACAAGCCACTTCCTGTTTATGGAAAAGGTGAGAATGTTCGTGACTGGCTGTATGTTGAGGATCACTGCCGCGCTATCGACCTGATCATCCACAAAGGACGTGTTGGTGAGGTTTACAATGTAGGCGGACACAACGAAATGAAAAACATCGACATCGTTAAGATCATCTGCAAAGAACTTGGAAAACCAGAGAGCCTGATCACATACGTAACAGACCGCAAGGGTCATGACATGCGTTATGCTATTGATCCAACCAAGATCCACAACGAACTTGGCTGGCTACCAGAGACCAAATTTGCAGACGGAATCAAAAAGACCATCCAGTGGTATCTTGACAACAAGGAATGGTGGGAGACCATTATTTCCGGAGAGTATCAGAATTACTACGAAAAAATGTACGGCAACCGCTAAGGAGGGCTGTTTTTATGAAACTGTTTGTAACAGGTGTGGCCGGTCAGCTTGGTCATGATGTAATGAACGAACTTAATAAACGCGGATACGAAGGGGTAGGCTCTGACCTTGCCCCGGAGTATAGCGGAATTCAGGATGGTACTGCAGTCACCACAATGCCTTATGTTTCCGTAGACATTACAAATGCTTCTGCTGTGGAAAAAGCCATCACAGAAGCAGGCGTGGACGGAGTGGTACACTGTGCAGCCTGGACAGCGGTAGATGCAGCTGAAGATGAGGACAAACAGGAAATCGTCCGCAAAGTAAATGTTCTTGGTACTGAAAATATTGCAAAAGTCTGCAAAAAGCTGGGCATCAAAATGATGTATCTTTCCACAGACTATGTATTCGACGGTCAGGGCACCACTCCATGGGAGCCAGACTGTAAAGCCTACAAGCCTCTGAATGTTTACGGTCAGACAAAGCTTGACGGAGAGCTTGCAGTTTATAACAATGTTGACAAATTTTTTATTATCCGTATTGCATGGGTATTTGGTAAAAATGGCAAGAACTTTATCAAGACCATGTTAAACGTTGCCAAAACGCATGATACCTTAAAGGTTGTCAACGACCAGATCGGTACTCCAACCTACACCTATGACCTTGCCCGCCTGATGATCGACATGATTCTCACTGACAAATACGGTTACTATCACGCAACCAATGAGGGTGGCTATATCAGCTGGTATGATTTCACTAAGGAAATCTTCCGTCAGGCTGTTGAGCTTGGACACACCGAGTATGCTGAAGATAAAGTAACAGTTCTTCCTGTTACCACCGCTGAATATGGAGTTTCCAAGGCAGCACGCCCATTTAACAGCCGTCTGGACAAAAAGAAGCTGGTAGAAAACGGATTCACCCCTCTTCCAACCTGGCAGAATGCTCTGGCAAGATACTTAAAGGAAATTGAATTCTAATTCACAAAACAAAGCGCAGCCAATTTCAAAATCAATTGACTGCGTTTTCTTTATAAGTCAAAAATCCCGGAACATTATTTGCTCCAGGATTTCATAGTTTTTATTTACTTTCCTCTGTCTTCCTCTCTGATATCCCCAAAATGGTTTTCACCTATCTGTTCTTCTGATAAGGGCTGGCGCTGTTTTTTCGCTTGTTCTTGTTTTTACGTCTTTTCTGCGGTGTCCTCTTGTTCTCACCATAATAATCTTCCAGATATTCCTCAATCACATCTTCCTCGTCCACGCCATACTCATCCAGAATCTCATCAATCTCTTTATCATCCGCATCAGACAGATCATCATCTAAATCATCTTCATACTCTTCCGGACACTTTCTGTACTGCTCTCTGGAAGGATTCTTTTTATCATCACGCTCTTTCTTCCTTCTGTGCTTTGTCTCGCTTTCAGCCTCCTCCCAGTCAGCTTCTTCCCGTTTCTGTCGTCTTTCTGGTACTTTCCCCTGATCCTCATCTTCCTCGTCATCGTAATCATCGTCATATTTCGGCTTATTAATGGCAAACTGGATCAACATTCCCACAAGGGCGAACCCAATGGAAAAAATAATTCCAAAAGGAATTTCCTCCATTTTTGCCAGCTTGGCAGCAGAAAAGCCACTTAAGATACCACCCAGAATACTGGTTCCCACAATGATCACTTCTCTTTCATAGCGAAGCGCCAGCATTCCGAGACCTACTCCCGCCAGAAGACAGATGAAAAAGCTGAAAGAAGTAGTCGGATGGATAATATATACAGTAATCGTCAGCCCAATTCCTGCTCCCATAATAAAAATACCGGCCTTAAACACTGCAAAGGAAAGAATGGCAAGTACCAGTCCTACCCCGATCATTCCCACTGCATAATACACTTTTTCTCCGAATCCGATCTGATGAATGGCAAATAATCCGATTCCTGCTCCAATGAGAAATCCAAAGATCATCATCCAAAATCTTAAAAGACGGTATCCGAGTACACAGTTCATAATTCCAAACACAAGCACTACTCCAAATAAAACCATGGACAAAGTACCTGCGATCTGCATATCCCGAACTCTGTATGCAATATTCATAATATTTTTTAAAATATCAACCATATCTGTTTATACCTCTTCCTTTTAAAACATATAATAGATAGTTTTCATATTTTCCAGAATTCCATAATGATACTCTACCTGACTCATTCCATATATAGTCATATAATATCTTGCAGCCTCCTGAATGGCATCTCCGTTGATCCAGTCTGCTCTGGCCTGTTCAAAAGCTTCCTGCGATGAAAATTTAAACCTTACTACTGCAGCCCCGTTATTCAGCCTCATCTGGCAGTATGCCAGGATCTCCTGATAGTCATAACTGTCAAAGCAGCCCTGGTTCAGCACATAAAAATTCATATCTGTTGCAGAACACGCCGGAACCGTAAATTCAGCAGAGGGTGTATATGTCATCTCATACTCCTCCGGGAACGGACACAGATAATCATACAGGATTGTCTTATGTTCTGCAAGCTGGACTGCATCGCCCTCCAGAAATTCCGGCTGGTCACCGTTGGTCGCATCAAAATAGTAATCATTTCCATTCAAAGTGATAATATTCCAGGCATGTCCCTCTGTACTTCCGGCAGTACTGCCTTCCACGTAAATACAGGGCACTCCAAGATATTCCAGCAGATACTGGGCAGCCCCTGCATATCCGGCACACACTGCCTGCCTCCTCCAAAAGATTCCTGCCATGCTCTGGTCGTCCTCAGATTCCTGATATTCGGCAGTATCGATCAGATAAGTATAAACTGCTTTCGCCTTTTCATAATCATCCGCCCCCTCTGAGACCAATGCACTTACCTCCTGACAGGCATTGTCAGCAGCTGCCTGTATCTCCTGGATTTCCTCATCCGTATAACTGTAACCAGGAGAAAACATACAATAATTGGCATTTGAGAAGGTTGTTTTATATACCTGCTTCCGGTTATGCACCCAGAACAGCTCCGGATGATCCATAAGCACCGCATGGTAAACCTTATTTACAGTGTCATCCTCATAGATCGTAAGGTAAAATTCTTTCTCTTTTGCCCGGATTCCTTCTATTATTTCCCGATAGCCCCGCTGTTCTTCTTCATTCAGCTGACTAAAATAGTATTCCTGGCGCAGTCCCTGTGTGTCGGTATCTGCCACCTCCTGCTTCCGCAGTTCCTGGACTTCTTTCGGCTCTCCGGAAAAAATCTCCGGAGCGTTATCCAGAATTCCCTCTCCCACCTTTACAAACAAATCGTCCGGCTCATACTGCTGCTGATAAACATAGACTCCCAGGGAAATTGCCACTGCAAACAGAAGAATAAAAATAAATTTCCATGGTTTTCTTTTTCTCATTCAGCCTCCTTACCCAAGCTGCCGGATCCGTTCCAGAATATCTCTGGTGTTTTCCCGGAATAAAAGTTCCTTATTGTAGCGGTAATATCTTTCACAGGAATATTCCTGAAGAAAAGCCACTGCAGGACTGCTGGTATTCAGTTCTGTAATAAATACCACAAGTTCCTGTCCACCCGCAAAAGCACTCTCCATAAAATCAAAAGCATATTCAAGCTGCTTCGCCGCCTTGTCAAAACCATTGTCATATTCTTCTTTTTCCGCATTAAACCAGCCTCTGAGAAGGGAAAAAGCAGACTGGCCATCCTGTACATTCTCTTTCTTCAGATCCATCACATATTTTTCCAGGGTATCCAGAACCTGCTGGTCATGATGGAGGTCCTCCCTGGACAAAAGCCCTGCTTTCTTCTTTGCCAATGAGTCTGACTGGAAGCGGTTCTTTACATCCTCCAGATAAACCAACGGCTGCTCCTTCTGCGCTCCCATAAGAGGCTCTTTCGCCTCTTTTAAAATATCAAAAATGCTGGCAAGCTTCTCTTCTTCTTCCTGCACATTTCCAAAGACTTTGTTCAGTCTGGAAAGAAGAAGTCCGGTGACACTCAGCTTTTCATCAAAGGAAGCATGTGCCGCCTTTTTTACCAGAATATCATCAATATGGCCGCTTAAAACCTCATCGATCTGATAATCCGTACGGTACTTGTAGAAAAGTTCCAAATAGCTGGCGAAATCTCTTGCAATCTGCGGATGCTGGATATACTGGACTACCACGTCCTTATCCACGGTTTTCTCCAGTTTTTCATATACCCGTATCAGTCTGGACAGATCCTCCCATCCTCTTGGAGTAGCAAAATTTTTGCCATCTACTGTGCTCTCCATCTTATAAAAATTAGCCGGTCTTGTATTCAGATAGGAAATCACTGCAGGGTGAACGCCTTTTGCGTAAGCATACTCTCTCCATGCGTCAAAATCCGGCTCCACCTGGATTTTCTTCACACGGTCCATGGTCACCACATCAAATTCACGGACCGATTTATTGTACTCCGGTGGATTACCGGCAGCTACGATCAGCCAGCCTTCCGGGATCTTGTGGCTTCCAAAGGTTTTACACTGAAGAAACTGCAGCATGGCAGGTGCCAGTGTCTCGGAAACACAATTGATCTCATCAATAAACAAAATCCCCTCTCGAAGGCCGGATTCCTGGATTTTCTCATAGATAGATGCTACGATCTCGCTCATGGTATATTCTGTAACTGCCATCTCTTTTCCGTCAAAATTCTTTCTGGAAATAAAAGGAAGTCCAATTGCACTCTGTCTGGTATGGTGGGTAATGGTGTAAGAAACCAGTCCCACCTTACATTCCCGGGAAATCTGCTCCATGATCTGTGTCTTGCCGATTCCAGGGGCGCCAATAAGAAAAACAGGGCGCTGGGCCATAACCGGTATCTCATACTCCCCGTATTCATTTTTCAAAAGGTAAGCTTCTATTGTATTGCGTATTTCTTCCTTCGCTCGCTTGATGTTCATAATATTATATTCTCCTCGTCTTTACAGATTGGCTCTAATCTACATATCCTGCTTTACAGGAAATTTGACACAGAAAGACTTTTTAAACAGACTCCAGGTCCTCTTCATCGAGAATCAGCCTGATCGCCCATGGCGGCACATCAATGTCCTGATAATCCTCCTTCATAAATACAAAAGCTGTCTCATACGGAGGCATTTTTGCCGGATAAATTCCATAACCATCTGTAAAATAAATCAGTCCCCGAAGTTTTGTAAACTTCTTCACTCTCATAAGCTGTTCCACATAGGCAAAAGCAGGGCGAAAATCTGTGCCGCCCCCTCCTTTCACTATGAAATGGGACATATATTCCTTCAACTGCATGGCATTTTCAATCACCACATCAGACTGGATTTTCTCGTCACACTGAAGAATGTGTACGTGAATCCGCCTGAAAAAGCTCTCAGATTCACTGAGCACACTGTAGGTTTCCTCCAGAAACTTCCGGACAAGCTCTCCTTTACAGGACATGGAAGTGTCAATAACGATCACAAAATCTTCCACCTTCCGCTCTTCTTTCGTTTCTAAGGGCTCGATCAGCGGCATATTGCCATACAGATTCATTCCATAATTGTAAAATATATAATCGAAAGTGTCCATATCAACTTTCATTTCTTCTTTCAAAACAGAAAATTTCCGCAGAAATTCTTTATAATCATAGCGATTTTGATTCTGGGCACGCAGCTGGTCTACCAGAGTTTCTCCGCCTTCTCCCGCTTCTTTTGAAAAAGTTTCCATCTCTGTCTGCATGCGGTTGCGGATGTCGTCCCAGTTCTTTTTCCGCTGGGACATCTGAGGACTGTTTGGATGGTTTTCATACCACTTACCATGGTCATCCTGAGTAAACTCACGGCGCAGCTCCTGCATTTTATTTTCCGGCAAATGAAGAGTCTGAAGCCTTCGGTAAATTCTCTGAGCCGTCATTACCTTTCCCTCTTCCAGTATCAGCTTCAACGCCTGCCTCTTCACCATAGATGCCGGCTGATGCACACATTTCAGATAAAGCCCGTCAATGATATTTTCCACTGTAATGTCACATGCAAGATTCCAGTACTGGACATCCACAGCAGGATTTCCTTCTTCATCCTTCTCTGGAAAACAGTGGAGAAAAATGCAGTGTAAAAGGCTGTGAAGATAGATTCGATTCACCTTTTCCTGGCTTCTCCTGAACTGTTCCATCAGTTCTTCCGGCTGATAGTACAGGACAGTTCCATCCGTTCCAACAGGATGAACGCCCATATCTCCCTGAAAGAAAAGTGCTGACAATGCGCAGTCCATAAAGCGCATATTCAGGTACAACTGGTTTCTGGCACTGGACAAAATATCCTGGCAGATGCTTTCTGCCGCCAACGCACGATCCCAGGCGTCATGTACCGGATTTACCTTGTACAAAGTATTTTGCCCATATGTCGGACTTATCTGGTAAGCAGCTTTTCCCCCCTGCGCTTTATATAACGAATCTTCCTCATGTAATGAATTCAATTTTTTCTCTTCTGAACCACTCATAGTTCAAAACTTCTCCTTTTCGATGGAAAATGCAGTCTCTGGTACTCCATAAGCATACTTAAAATCTCCGGAGATTTCACTTTGTCTGCCAGATTTACCAGACCTGTAAACAGTTCTTTCTGCCCAGGTTCCAGGGGATACGTGTGAAGAAGCCATTCCAGCTCTTCTCCTCTTTTCTGACGGATAAAATCAGAAGCAATCTGTTCTATATGCTCCTTCAGGTACTGCTCGTACTGTATTTTCGCCTGTTCTGTCAGCCCTGTCGGCCAGTTCAGTCTGCCATATACCATTTCTCTCAGGAAATCTGATGATTCCTGGGCTCTCGCCATCTCAAAACGCTTGTCATACTCCAGAAAATGAAATACTTTTCCCTGAAAGCAGTTTCTGTAATACAGACCGCTTCCATGCACCTCAGTCATCAATATCCTGGCAGGAGTATTTTCCACACCTTCCTCATAATATTCCGGAAACCAAAGCATGGCTTCCACTTTTCCATATAAATGTACCCGCAGCTCCTCCCCAACTTCTGAAAGGATCTCTTTCAGCCCGGATTGTTCATCATTCATCAAAACTTCCATTCTTCGGATCCTGTGGCACCCTGTAAAAGCTCCACTTCCAAGATCAGTAAAATCACTGGAAAACCATAGCTCTTCCAGATTCCGACAGTTATAAAAACCGTAACGGCCTATTTTCTGAACTCCCAAGGGAATCCGTATGACCTGACAGCTTTTCCCGGAAAAAAGATATTCAGCCAGTTCTGTGACCGGTACTCCGTCGATCTGTTCCGGAATTTCCACAATCTGAGGATCCCCATCAATTTCCATTACTGCAGCATGATCTTCCTTAATATCAAAGGTAAAACCGCTGTCTGTATGTTTTTTCATTTCATACACTCCTGTATATGTGCCTGTAAAAAAAGGCTTGCTATTTTTTCTCATTAATATTAAACTTAATCTATTGCAGTGTTAAAACAGTACTGATGTTCACACTCTATATAATATCGGAGGAATTTCCATGAGCATTAAAATACCGATTGAAACCTCAGCACGGCATATTCATGTTTCCCAGGAGGATTTCCAACTCCTGTTTGGAGAGGATGCCCAGCTTCATTACATAAAGGAATTAAGCCAGCCTGGACAGTATCTCTGCCAGGAACGTCTTACAGTAAAGGGGCCTAAAGGTGAGTATCAGAATATGGCCATTCTAGGTCCTTTTCGTAAAGAAACCCAGATTGAGCTTTCCCTTACAGATACCCGCAAGATCGGTCTTCCCGGTCTTATCCGCCAGTCTGGTGATACTGTCGGCTCCCCTGGCTGCACTCTCATCGGACCCAAGGGCGAACTTATCCTTGATCACGGTGTCATTGTTGCCAAACGTCACATTCACATGACTCCGGCAGATGCTGTTACTTTGAAGGTCAAAGATAATGACGAAGTTTTTGTCCTGACCAAAAGCTTCGGCCGCGCTCTTATTTATGCAGATGTGGTAGTACGTGTAGACTGGAGTTACCGCCTTGCCATGCACGTAGATACCGATGAGGCCAATGCTTTTTCCAATGAAAAAGAGCCTTATGGGGTAATCGTAAAATTCTTTGATGATAACTATAATACGGATAAATGGATTGAAGACGTATTGTCCGGTATTAACCGCTAAATGTCAGGGCATACTCTGTGACTCCATTTTATTATTGTTCACTGGTGACATTCCGCAAGGTGTTTTTTGTGAACAGAGTGAACAGTAATTCCATTTTCTTGCAGCAGCATATGCCAGTCACAGCCTCCCGGAGCCTGTCTGAAAATCAATTCTGTAATCTGTTCACTCAGTCTATACAAATGAAAAGTGCTTCCTGCCCGAATCCGGGTGTGGAAGCACTTTTGCGTCACTGAATTCCAATTGTCGCCGCCAACAGCTCCTGAAGAGAATTGGTAACCATAATTCTGGAAAAATCTACTGTCTGGGCTTTATTAACTCCCGCAGTACCTGCTGCCTCATTACTGCCAGCTTCCATCTCTGCGGCATCTCCGTATGTCACCTGACTAAATACACTTACATGCTGTCCTGCATCAAACAGTTCCTGAAGGCTGTTTGCGACATAGAGGCTTCCCGGTGAAACAGTTCCGTCTCCGGAAGCATCTATGGTAACCGTATCCATATCTCCTGTTGTAACAAGGTTCGCCTTGATCAGATCCTGAAGGTTATTGGATACGTCAATTCCTGTGATATACTGGGTATTGGCTATAGTTTTACCACTCTGTCTCATTTCCTCTACCTGCTGTGCGTTCGGATAGAAGGATGGCTGACGGATGTAACGAAAGCTTGCACTATAAGCCTCTCCTACTGTAACACCATTCTTGCTGGAAGAACAATGTACAACGATCCAGTCTCCTGCGTCAGTTTTTCCACAGATAATACCAACATGGTTGGCACTTCCTGCTTCTGGTCCTCTCTGAAAAACCAGGTCACCTGGCTGGGCATCCGCCTCACTTACCACGTTCGCTCTGCCCCACTGGTCTGAGGTACCGCTTCCTACAGCTGCGATCATAGCCTGATTCTCATAGCCATTGATCACTGCCCAGGTAACAAAACCGCTGCAGTCAAGGCCATAAGCACGTAAAGTACCGGTACTCTGACTTCCCTCTGCGCTTACCTGCTGTACTGCGCCCCAGCTTGGATCCATTCCGATCACAGTAGACTTGCCGCCCCAGAAATACCCTACCTTACCAACCAGTGAATAAGCAGCTGCAATTACGTTTACACGCTCTTCTGAAACGTCATCGCCAACACTCTGTCTTACAAAGCCCTTGGCTGCTGTAACGGTTGCACAAAGAAGCTTGCAGTCTGTTTCAAGATATTTCTTCAAAATCCCCCTCTCATCCTTGGGGATCTTATTCTCTTTAATGTAATGGTTAATATGGTAATTTCCATATGTAACTCTGTTAGAATTACTTTCGTCCTTCACAACAGGATTCATCCTGGCAAAAATAGCTGCCAGATCATCCTTACAGGAAGAATCCAGCGTAAAAGAAGTGGCACCATCAAGGCTCTTCTCATAGACATATATGGCAAGTATATCCTGCCAGTTGCGTACAAGAAGGGTATCTGCGGATGTGGTAACACCACCTTCGGAATCAGATACATCTGTCAGTTGATTGGCAGCTTTATACTCTGTCTCAATCTGCTCCATAACATCTGCAAAATCATCAGAAAATGACAGCTGATAGTTCTCCTGCAGGCTGTTCAGATAAAATTCCTTGCCTGCATGAAGATTAGATGCATAGTAGACTGGGGTTCCATTAAGTGCCTGCGTTGTGGTGCTGTCAATCTTATCTGCATCTTTATCGTCTGCTGCCCCGGACAGCTGGCTGATCGTCTTCTCCATATCGATAAGAAGCTTGTAATTAGTAACAGCAGCCTTCTCCTGGTCTGAAAAGCTGTTATAGGTCTTTCTCAGGGCTTTGACTTTTTTCTTCTTTTTCTTATCTAATTCCTGCTTGAAGGTTTTATCAATGTCTTTGATCAGGGCACTTACCTTCTGCTGGCTCTCTGCTGAAAGTCCAGGAGTCACAGTGGGGGTCACCTCAGGTGCAGCACTAGGCTCTGGTGTCACTGTGGGGGTATCGTCCGGCGTTGCACTAGGTTCTGGTGTCGCGCTTGGTTCTGGTGTCGCACTTGGTTCTGGTGTCACCTCAGGTGTATGATCTGGCGTCACACTTGGAGCCGGTGTCACTGTAGATGTATGATCTGGTGTTTCACTTGGAGCCGGTGTCTCTGTAGGTATATGATCTGGTGTAGTAGGCTCTGATGGGATCTGTGTAGGCTCAGCTGGTGTTTCTGTGGGCTCTGATGGCGTCTGTACAGACTCTGCTGGTACCTGTGCCGGCTCTGACGTTGTCTCCGAAGGTGCGGAAGGCGTCTCTGCCGATGCCTGCTCTGATGAAATCGGCTCTGCTGCCGCTTCCCGGGCAGCTGTTTCTGTTTCTGACAAGGCTGTCTCTTCTGAGGCAAAAACACTGGCCGTTCCTGTAAAGGATATCGCAGCTGCCATAGTAATACATAAACATTTTGTCAGATATTTATTTTTCATATTCAAAAGATGCTCCCTTCTATTCATGAACATCCCTTTACTCCCCTATATAAAGGTATGCATTCTTACCTTAAAGACAGTTCGCATTAAGTATTAACATGCATTATTGTAGCATACTAACCCTTCTAAATCAACTATCCTCAAAATATACAGACGTATTTTCGTGATTTTTCATTTTTTCTTCACAATTTCTGTACAGATTTAAGTGAAAGCGTTTCCCACTTGCTAAATACCGTTTTTATCGCAGCAGCGAATAATTCATTTTTTCTGCTGTACAAAAAAATACCAGTCCCGGTACTCACAGACAAGCTGCTGTGATCTCCCGGCACTGGCTCTTCCCATTATCAGCATGCAGCCGGAATCAGAATATCCTCTCTGCCAAACTGCTTCGCAGCCAGCTGCAGGATTCCATGAATAACCTGTGAACAGATTCTGAGAATATACTGAACATCCTCTGCAATATTACGCTCCTTAAGAAGATATCTTTCATGGGCATTTCCAATATACTCCACCAGTTCCCTGAAGCTTCCGAAATTCACTGGAAGAATGACCATACGATCTGCTGCCCCACTCTCTATGTAGCGCTTCAGATGGTTCTTAAGATGCTTCTCGTATTTATTATGCTCGTACAGATTCCCGGTAAAGTTCTTATTATGGGGAAAAGTAAAATAATCTGCCATATAATGCATCACTTCGCCAAACCTGCGCCAGTAAACGCGCTCCTTGCTTTCTTTGGGATCATTGTCAATAAGAGCTTTCATCTTACCCTGGATTTCCTCGAAGGTGCCGAAATATTCATGCTTCTTTGTAAGAAAAGATGGCTTGATATCCGGAAGAATGCTTCCAAGGCAGAACGCCTTTCTGTGGGACTGCAGACTCTTAGTGGCAGGCATCTGGTCTGCCAGATATCTGGCTACCAGTATATGGGATTTTTTACGCAACCGCTTCCTCTTCTTTCCTGTTCTTATCCATTGTAACAGATAAAAAACAATAAACTGTAAAAAGCTTTTGTATCTGCTTTTCAAATCATCGTTATCACAACTTAATATAGCAGAATCTCTGTCAAATTTCAAATAAACATTTTCTGATTTTCTGTGAAATATTTTCCAATATATCGTTAAATTGCACAATTATATTCAGCACGTAAGCCGGTCTTGTTTTTTTTCGTCATATATTGTATTATTAGGTTACTGTACAGCTGAAAATCATGCAGACCCATGATTTCTGTACATTGCAAAGTGTGTTGCTGGTCACAAAGTGAACCGTAACATGATCCAAAAAATGAAATGCTGCCAGCGAACAGTAATGAAATACACTGGCATCATGAAATCGTTACATAAAGGAGGAATTATATGCCTGGCCATAAACCACGGACGAATAAAGGGCTGGCTATAGCTGCTGTTCTTATGTGTCTTGCATGCGGAGTTTCTTTTACCCAGTCTTCCGCTTCGCACTCACCCATTACAGATACCCAGACCCCAGACATGTTCGTAGCTGGAAATACAGATGATTCCCAGATTCAATCTGATGGTGCGGCAGCTGAAAATACCGATGCAGGAGAGGAGAACACACCGGAGGATGTCATTCCCACCGAAGCGCCTGCTGCAGATACCCCGGCACCTGATACCCTTTCAGGTTCAGACACTTCTTTTGAGGTCTCTCCGGAAGCTTCCCAAGGGGCGTGGACACCAGTTGACAGCAACTGGTATTTTCTGGTAAACGGAGAAGGTTATAAAGGCTGGCTCACAGATACAGACGGACACCGCTATTACTTCAATGACAAAGGCGTTATGCAGACCGGATGGCTTGAGCTTGATGGCAAGCGCTACTACCTCAATGCAGATGGAGTTCTTCAGACTGGTGACGTGACAATAGACGGCGAAATTTATCACTTTGGCGCTGACGGTGCACAGCAGGGTGAACCGACGACGGCAGATGATAGTTCCAATCAGGATCTTGTATTCTACATGAATACTACATCAGATTCTTCGAATGCTGACAATCTCACAGCTTCTGCGACAGGTGCTTCCACACCGGCTGCAGAAGCTGATATTTCTTCTGATCGAAATGAAGATTCCAGAAAAGCTTCTTCCGAAGTCGATGATCCTTCTGAAGCCTCTTCTGCAGCATCAGAAGTCTCCCCTGTACCGGAAGCCTCCGTTACTTCGGAACCGACTGTCTCTCCGGAGCCAAAGGGGATGATTGCCCTCACCTTTGATGATGGACCCAGTGATTTTACAGACCGTCTTTTGGATTGTCTGGAAGCAAACAATGTAAAAGCTACTTTTTTCCTGGCAGGTCAGGAAGTGGAATATTTTCAGGAACCTGTAAAGCGTATGGAGGAGCTTGGATGCGAGATTGGAAACCACTCTTATGATCACCCGGATCTCACCACGCTTTCCGCCGATGATGCTGCAAGTCAGCTTTCCCGCACAGATCAGCTGATCCAGGATCTCACAGGGCACATTGCCACTGTTGTGCGCCCCCCTTATGGTTCTTACAATGACACCGTAGCAGAGACTGCAGCAAGGCCTCTGATTTTGTGGTCTGTGGATACTCTGGACTGGGAAACACAGAATGCAGATTCCACAGTACAGAATGTAATGGACAACGCCAGTGATGGACAGATTATTTTAATGCATGATATTTTCAAAGAATCTGTGGATGCTGCTGAAATTTTTATTCCGCAGCTGCTGCAGGAGGGCTATCAGCTGGTAACAGTAAGCGAGCTGGCTGCTGCAAAGGGAATTACATTGGAAAACGGAACCGCTTATGGATCGTTTTGATTTGGCGTGTCCCAAGTTCAAACGCCTTATCGTGCAAGCACGAACGGCTTTTTGACCTTTTGACACTGGTATCATAATATAGCACTACATAAAAACCAGAGTATCGTTTTCAGGAAATCAGCAACTATACTCTGGTTTATTCTATATATTTTTTCAAAATCGAGTAGGAGGCGGTGACTAACCGCCGTCCTCTCACACCACCGTACGCCAGACTGTCTAACAATTCAAAAATTCAGTCTGATGTAGACGGTATTTTTATCTTCGATTTTTTTAATACCATTTTTATCTTTGTTTTTCACATGAATTACATGTGTTCCCCTCTGTTACATCATACATTATTCAAACCTCATTACTAATTCTTCTGTTGAAAACATGCTTAATAATCGCTTAAAGTTATAAGCGATAAACATAGATGCAGCTTCTGCGTCAACATTCTCTTGTCTGCGTCGAAGAAAGAAATTATATCCGAGGCTCCTTTTTATAGTCCCAAATGGATGCTCCACGATACATCTTCTCTGTTTATAAACCTCGTTATTATTTAGTGTTTCATTATACACAGTTTCAAGAACATCTTCATGTACCCAACGCTGTATCGTTCTTCCAGATGAAGAAGTAGTGCAGTCTTTTTTATATTTGCATGAATTGCAGTCTGTACACTTATATTTGCGATACTTCATACCATTCTTCGAAGTGTTTTCAAAAAATCGTAATCTATTTCCTGCTGGGCATGTGTATTCATCAGTCTCACCATTATAGATAAACTTTTCTTTGCGAAATTCATTATCTTTTGTAGCATTATTCGCTTTAGCTTTTTTTATAAAGACATTCATTCCAGCATCAACGCATTTTTTTATCTCCGTTCCGTTATAATAACCTGTATCTGCAAGAACTGTAGAAGACTCTTTTTCTAAAAGTTCGGATGCTTTTTGTGCCATAGTATAAAGCTGGTTTTGATCATTTATATCATTAGTCGTCGAAATATCTACAACGAAATGATTCTTTGCATCTACAACAGACTGTACATTGTAGCAGATATCCAATGAACCGTTATTTTTCATCCTTCTTGAATCAGGATCTGTCAAACTCTTTTGTTCCAGTCCTTCATCTTTTAATTCCTGTTTTTGTGTAAGATACTGTTCTTTTAACTCTTGATAGGTTTTTAGTTTATCTGTAAGGTCATCTGCCGGCACCTCATCTTTAGCGATTGCCATAAGATATGCATTTATCTGAGCTTCTGCATATTCGATTTTTTTATATAAACCGCTTTGCGTAATACAATTATGCTTGCTGTTTTGAGCATGGATCTTTGTTCCATCAATAACAATCAGTTCGCCATCAATGAGTCCCCAACCTTTGAGAATAAGGGTAAGATTTCGTAATGTATTATGAAACGCAGCATTGTTCTTCTGAACAAACCCTGCAATAGTACCATGATCAGGTGTTATGCAGTTTACCAGCCACATTAATTCAAGGTTGCGTTTTGCTTCTGTTTCCAATGCGCGGCTAGAACGAATCTTATTTAAATAACCATAGATATGAAGTTTTAATAAATCAGATCGGCGATAAGGTGATTGTCCTCGATTCCTACCGCTATACTCTATAAAACCCAGATTTTCTAAATCTAAGGATTCTACATAAGAATCTATTACTCGGACAGAATTATCCTTACTTATTAAGTCGTCTAATGAAGTGGTTATCATTCTTGTCTGATATCTATCTGTGCCAACAATATATGCCATAACGAATCCCCCTACGATACTGTATTTGGTAGTTTTATTATAGCATTTTTCTTAATTGTTAGACAGTCTGGCGTACCGTTCGGTACACGGCGGTTTCAATAGTTGACGTGCACAGACTGATAGGCTGTGGCTAAATCATAGAAGCCA